>JAZRKZ010000153.1:0-5084 GCA_045646565.1 Lachnospiraceae bacterium | reverse complement strand
TACACAGCTCGCTATCCGCGGGCTCCGAAAGTATATGCGAGACGGTATGCGTGTGCTCGACATCGGCACGGGCAGCGGTATTCTGGGCATTATCGCTCTGAAGGCCGGAGCTGACTATGTCCTCGGCACGGACCTCGATGTCAATACGCTCGAAGCGATCGCGGAGAATATCGTAAAGAACGAGGTGGATCCGGAGAGATTTGCCTACGTGATCGGCAACATCATGGACGATCCGGCGATCCAGGAGTACGCGGGATCCGGTTATGATATCGTTGTTGCCAACATCATCGCGGAAATCCTGGCCGACATCACCCCGGTCGTGCCGAACCACCTGAAAAAGGGCGGCATCTATATTACGTCGGGTATCCTGGTCACGCATGCGCAGGTCGTCCGCGACGCGATGGCGGCAGCGGGGCTCACGATCATTGAGGAGAACGTGATGGGCGAGTGGGAGAGTATTGTGGCCCGTTTGGACTGAGACTTTCTCTTTGAACTGATATTTTCTGCGGGCGGAAGGAGGAGTCGTTTCGTCCGTGTCACGGTTTTAGGATTCATTTTGTCAGATGGATTTCTGCGGGCGGAAGGATGGATCGTTTCGTCCGTGAGTTGGATAAGGATTGGACATGTTCAGATTTTTTGTGGATGCGTCGCAGATCAGCGGTAAGGAGCTGGTGATTTGCGGCAGTGATGTCAATCATATAAAAAACGTGCTTCGGATGAAGCCGCTCGATGAGGTCGAGGCCGTTCTTCCCGACGGGAAGATCGCGACCTGCAGTCTCCGTGATTTTTCTGACGAGGAAATCATTGCGGACGTGCTTTTCGTGGAGGAGTCCGGCGTCGAGCTGTCGAACAGGATCACGCTCTACATGGGCCTTCCGAAGTTCGATAAGATGGAGCTTGTGATCCAGAAAGCGGTGGAGCTCGGCGCTTACCGCATTGTGCCGGTCAGCATGAAGCGATCGATCGTGAAGTTCGACCCGAAGAAAGCCAAAGCCAAGGTCGTAAGATGGCAGGCGATTGCAGAGGCGGCCGCCAAACAGAGCAAGCGCGCAATTATCCCGGAAATCGGCGAGGTGCTCACCTTTAAGGAAGCGCTCCGCGAGGCGTCCGGTCTCGATCACATTCTTGTCCCTTACGAGTGCGCGGAGGACATTTCTCACACGAGAGACATCATTTCCGGCATAGGCAGGGGCGAGTCGCTCGCAATCTTTATCGGTCCCGAGGGCGGGATCGACGAGGCGGAAATCGCGGCGGCGAGGTCGGCCGGCGCGAAGATCATAACGCTCGGGAGGCGGATTCTTCGAACGGAGACGGCTGCGATCAGTGTGCTTGCGATTTTGATGTTCATGCTTGAAAGTTGAGCCGGGCCTGGCGGAGGGCGTGTCGCGGAGAAGGTCCTTGCGCAGAATTGCCGCGCTATGCTGACGACGGCCCTGCCCGAAGGATATAAGTGCGAACAGAGATGAGGATTGTGTGACACGAAGGCGCGGAATGTGTTATGATATAAATAGTTTCTGAGAAAGGGAGCATGTGATTATGAAGTTGACATTTTTGAAAATACTAGTCTGCACGATTTCAATGATCGTAAGTATCGCGGCTTGCGTGTGTGGTATGTACATGGTGTTCCTTGCCAACATGCTGTTCGGTTATCGTTTCCTTTTCTGTTTGATTTTTATGTTGAATCCGATCGCGGTCATCTTTATGATCCGGTATATGTTCAGAAAACCGGAACCGAAAGAAGGAGCGGAAGGCGGCGAGACGCCGGGCAGGAAGAAGAGACGTCCGTTGTTTGGAAAGAAGGATCAGGACGAGCCGGAAGCGGACGAAATTGTTCCGATTCCCGAGCCGGAAGCCTCATCGGAGACGCCGCAGGCGGATACTTCTTATTCCGGGACCACCTATCCCGAGCCGACTTATACGGAGCCGGCAGTTTCGCAGGAGACCGGCTATGAGCCGGAGTTCTCTGAGTCAACATTCTCCGATGCATCTTACCCTGATTTATCCTACTCCGGTACTTCTTATGAAGAGACGCCGGCCATAGACGCTTTTGACGAACAGCCGCTTGAGAGAACGACTGCACCGATCACGGAGAAGTCTGTTGAAAAGGTCAAGAAGATCAGTCTTATAAGGAAAAAGCAACCGTCAGACAGGCAGTGATCAATTGTGTAAGGATTGTTGAATGTATACATAAAGGCTGCTGCATGAAAGAGCCGCATGGGGCCGGGATGCCTTAAAAAATGCATTCCGCAGCGCCTGCCGCTGTTTTATGCGGCAGCCTTTTTCATCTCTGGCGCAGGCGTATGTGCCGTGCGCAGCTCGGCTTGGCAGGTTTCCCAGGCCTGATTATAATAGGAGGTTCTTGAAATGAAGAATTACCGCATGCTCGTGCAGTATGATGGAACGCGCTATAACGGCTGGCAGAAACAGGGAGACACGGAGAATACGATCCAGGAGAAGCTGGAGACCATCCTGTGCAGGATGACCGGTGAGGAGAAGGTCGACGTGCACGGTGCAGGCCGCACTGACGCCGGCGTGCACGCCAGAGGGCAGGTCGCTCAGTTCCGCATAGACACAGAGTTCTCGACGGGCGAGATCCGGGATTATCTGAATACATATCTGCCGGATGATATCGGCGTGCTGTCTGTCGATATTGCGGCCCCGAGATTCCACAGCCGTTTCAACGCGACTCAGAAAACATATCTGTACCGCATCGGCAAGGACAAATCCTATCATGTGTTCGACCGGAAGTATATCTATGAGTACCGCGGCGAACCGCTGGATGTCGCCGCCATGAAGATGGCGACGATTCAGCTGCGGGGCGAGCATGACTTCAGAAGCTTCTGCGGCAATCCACGCATGAGGAAATCCACGGTCAGAAAACTGTACGCCATTCATATCCGCGAAAATGAGCATGAGATCGATATCGAGTTCATCGGTGAAGGCTTTCTTCAGTACATGGTCCGCATCCTGGTCGGAACGCTGATCGAGGTCGGCGAGGGCAGGCGCGATCCGAAATCCATGGACGCGCTCCTTGAGGCGCGCGACCGCAAGCTCGCCGGGCCGACGGCGCCGGCTTGCGGGCTGACGCTTATGGAGGTCAGGTATAATTGAGTGTCTGGTGACATTTTTCCCTGTCTGACAGGACAGGCAACTAATCTTGCTTATTTTCGGATCGTTAGCTGCCTTTGACTGTGAATGGCAGCAAATTTCTTAAAATTGGTCGTTTTAGTTGCTTTTTTACAGGAGAATGATATAGCTTGAAACATGAGAAGCAACTAATCTTGCTAAATAATGGGGTGAGAGTTGCCTTTGAAAAATGAAAGCAACTTGTCGAGGCGGAATGAGGTACTATAGTTGCTTTTCGAAATACAGGAAGCAACAAAAGCTCTTGCTAACGGGTCTGTAGTCGCCTTCGCATGTCAAAGGCAACTATTTTAAAAATAAAAGGCAACTTTGTTGCTCGTTTTTGGCAAATGAGTTGCTTTTAGATATTTTCAAAACAAGACAGCAATTTTTGAGCGAGACGATAGATGATTTCAAGGAATTGGGCAATGGCAGGAACGCCTTTTCGTTCTTGCCGCGGAGGCGCGAAGATTTACCTGTGCTTTGCGGCTGCGATTCATCGTGGACTTTTAACTTTGATGGATGTTTGTATCCTACATCAGACTTGATTTCGTCCCCTTTTCGGGTTTCGAAGTACCCCTTTCAACTTTGATGGATGTTTATATCCCACGTCAGAGACGGGTTTCACGTTGTGCATTCGTTATAGACTTAGGCTGCAAGAATTCTGCGTCATAGATCAAATCATAAAAAAAGAAAGAGTTAAAGAAAAAACAAGGCGCCCCGCGGATAAGTGTGCTATAATGGGGCATTGTCAACTACCCACCAGACAGAGCAGGCGGGTGCCTGCGTCAGGATTTATACCATGAAAGAAATTTATTTTGATAATTCGGCTACAACTGTTGTCTCAAAGGGGGCAGCGGATATTGTCATGCGCGTCATGACGGAGGATTACGGCAATCCGTCGGCGCTCCACCAGAAAGGCGTGGATGCGGAGAAGTACATAAAGAAGGCGAAGAGCCAGATCGCGAAGACGCTGAAGGTCTCGGACAATGAGATCTATTTTACGTCCGGCGGTACGGAGTCCAACAACTGGGCGCTTCTCGGAGGGGCGCTTGCCATGAGACGGTCCGGCAGCAAAATTCTGACCACGCCGATGGAGCATCCGGCGGTGTCGGAGCCGCTCAGGATACTGGCGGGGCAGGGCTTTGAGATCGTGACGATCCCGGTGGACAGCCAGGGACGACTTGATCTTGTAAAGCTAGAAGAGGAAATGACGGAGGATGTCATTCTCATCTCCATGATGTATGTCAACAATGAGATCGGCTCGGTGACCCCGGTCGCCGAGATCGGAAAGCTTAAGAAGAGCTTATGTCCCAAAGCCCTCTATCATGTCGATGCGATCCAGGCCTACGGCAAGTATGTGATCCATCCCCGTGAAAATGGCATCGACCTGCTCTCGGTCAGCGGGCATAAACTGCACGGCCCCAAGGGGACCGGTTTTCTCTATAAAGCGGAGTCCGCGAAGCTGCTGCCGATTATTTACGGCGGCGGTCAGCAGAACGCGCTTCGAAGCGGTACCGAAAATGTGCCGGGTATTGCAGGTCTCGGGGTTGCGTCCGAAGAAGCATACACAGACTTTGAGGCTAAGGTCGCCCATATGAGAGCGCTCAGAGACCGACTTGTCTTTGGCCTTTCTGAGATGGATAACGTGATTGTGCACGGCATGCCGGGTGAAGAAGGCGCGCCGCATATTGTGAACGCGGCTTTTATCGGCGTCGGAGCGGAAGTCCTGCAGCACACACTGGAGAATCACGGAATCTATGTTTCTGCCGGGTCCGCATGTTCCTCTCATAAGAAGGCCGGTTCTCCGACTATGACGGCGATCGACGCCCCGAAGGCGGAGATGGAGTCTTCAGTGAGATTTTCTTTCTCGGAACTGAACACCGCGGAGGAAGTAGACGAGGCGCTTGCCTGCCTTGCGCAGGTGCTGCCGATGCTTCGGAGATACAGGAGAAAATGAT
>JAZRKZ010000152.1:0-2990 GCA_045646565.1 Lachnospiraceae bacterium | reverse complement strand
CACGGATCCTGCTCCGGATCTCCGGTCCACCAGAAGAGCGGTGATACGTGCTCCTCGGCGGAAAAACCCGGAACTTCATTTGCAAATAGCGGAAGGAAGCCAACCTCATTTATCCAACTTATCAGCTCACGCCATGAGCGGATCCGAAGGGGATGATCCCAGTCGAGTCCGTGCATGATCCATTCGCCGCCTTCATTTGCCATAAGTTACCACCTCGTTCCCCTTTTTCGCAGCTTCAATCGTGTGCTCAGCGACGCCAAAAGCAGGCCTCTTTACGACTCCTTTTTTCAGCCACGCCAAAAGCATGCATTTAGTACTTGTTATGCACATCCTCCGCAAAGCACATCAGGTCCTTAATCTCCAGCACCTTCCCGTCATCGAGCACAGCCTTCCCGCTCATCCGGCCAAACACCTGATGCTGGTCGCTCACAATGATCTTCGCGTCGATCTTCGCCGCGCGGTCAAGCACAGGCACAAAGTCCATCTCGAACCGCCCGTCGCTCGACGAAAACCGCCACGGCTTCATGTAGCTGTCTTCCGGAATATGGAAAGTCACATCGTCGAGCTTGTGGCCGACGCCGTCATAAAACAGCATGTTCTCCGACGCCGCGCTCGTGTCGCCGAACCCATACCCGATGTTAAAACCGAACGGCTTCCCTTCCACGATCCCGTTGCCCGATCCCCAGTACCAACGGTTATCATAGGTCCAGACGCCGCGCCCCCAGTCCAGCGTGCCGAAATCGGTCGCCGGGTTGAACACATACTCCTTCCCGTCGAATTTCATCCACCCGCTGGCCCGCATCGTGTTGATCTTCTGATTGTAATAAAACGCATGCCTGTTTTCTTTCCAGGGGGTCGCGATGACCATCGTGTCCATTTGCGGCTGCTCTAGTTCGATCTTGCATGCAAATGTCTTCCCCTCCCAGAAATCCGCAAACCTACAGGCGATGCCGCGTTTTCCGGGACCTTTGAAGAAGGTCATTTGCAAACGGTTATCCTTATACTTGATCGTACCCTCGTCGGAGGTCTTCGGCATGTGGAAGGAGCCCATCGGGAATGCGTTCAGAATAGTCTCCGTATGCTCCCAGCCCTCTTTGAGATTCAACAGCGACACCGACTGCAGGCCAATGTAGCCGTCATCCGACAGGGTGAACGCGCCGGCAAAATCCTCGTTCAGCACGAGATAATAATCCCATTCCTTGATGCGGAACTTCGGCGCCCTGATTGCTTTTCTGTCATACGTCTGCACGAGGCTCCGCGACCATCCGGGCTCCATCAGGGTTCCCTCGGCGGTGAGCAGCGGGTGCGGGGTCGTAACTTCGTGATTACGTGGTTTTATCTCATTCATGGCCTCTCCTTTCTGTATGACTGCAGTTCCTTCCGGCGGCATAATGCTCTTTGGCACATTCCATATCCTGCACCAATTCTACCGTGCCGACATAGTTCCCGCGCCGGTCACGGTTAATCAAATTGAAGCAACCGATTTGTTATCTCATTTCTGGACTCGTCGTCCCCACTCATCTCATAAATATCGCGAAGTCTTTTTAGACAATTGACATAATCATCTTCGACATCGTTTTGTACTACTTCCATTGCCTCCTTCGCTTCCGTAAGATAATTCTCTTTATTACCAGGATCTTCTTCTGCCAGCGCCAATAAAGCATCTGTTTTCAAAAAGAGAATTCTATGTTTATCTTTTCCGGTAAGGTCTAATTCCAACATCTGCCCGCATAAATCTCTGCAGAGATTATAATCATGTTCTTCAAAGGCTACAGTAGCTTGAATTAATTTATCGGCGAATTCATTTCCGGCAAATAGACTTAAACTCTTAGAAGCTATTTCGCTTACATCTATTGACATGCCCACCTTTTTTGTCAGCAGTAAGGTTAATAATTGAAATCTGAGCTGGCTATCATCATTATACCATTCTGTACTAATGGTAGTAAGCTCATCCAAAAGCTTCCTCTTATCAATCGATAAAGTACTCTCATCTCGAAGAAGGATCTCACAGAGTAACAATAGTGCATCACTGTTAGAATTCCTATAAGCATCCGTTGCTATCTTATATGCTTTTCCATACTCGCCATTTGTATACAGCAGCCATGCGAGGTTCATCTGATCCTCGGGATAAAAAATTGCACCATATATACCCGCGCCGCCAGAACTATGTGGTGCAGCACCGGCTCTCCCTACTTGTTCTAAAGTACTGAAATAATGTATACTTGAATAAACCAATGCCCAAAACACCCAACAAAGGAGAGCATATGTCAATAACCAGCGAATATATCAGAAGAACCTTCGGCGACGGAGACACCCGGCGCGATCAAGGACTCACCACCCCACCGGGTATTATGCGTTATGACAACATCGTCTATGGACCCGACAAAAAGTGGAATGTCCTTGATGTCTACCGCCCGGCAGAATGCGAAGGACAAGTCCTGCCGGTCATCGTCAGCGTCCATGGCGGCGGATGGGTCTACGGAGACAAAGACAGGTATCAGTTCTACTGCATGGAGCTCTGCCGCCGGGGATTTGCAGTCGTGAACTTTTCCTACCGGCTTGCCCCGGAGTCCATATTCCCGGCAGCGCTCGAGGACACGAATATGGCGTTTGCATGGACCCTCTCGCACGCCGCAGAATATGGCTTTGATGATGCAAATGTATTCGCCACCGGCGACTCAGCCGGCGCCAATTACCTTGGGCTTTATGCGGCGATAGCGACGAATCCGGCATTTGCGAAAAAATTCTCTTTCAAGGTGCCCGAAGCCCTTCACCTGAAAGCCATCAACCTCAACTGCGGAGTCTATCAGCTGACTAATCCCGCCTATGTCGATGCGCTGTCCGCAAAGCTCATGCGTGATGTGTTCGGACACAAACCCACGAAGAAGGATTATATTATCATCTCTCCGTATCTCCACGTGACAGAGGATTATCCCCCGGTGTTCCTCAACACTGCCGTCGGCGATTTCCTCAAAAACCAGGCCCCGTTC
>JAZRKZ010000151.1:0-6311 GCA_045646565.1 Lachnospiraceae bacterium | reverse complement strand
AGGGTTCATTTTATATGGACTCAATCCGCATTGCAATTTATAAACATTGAACAAATTTATATAATCGAAAAGTATAAAAGTATGAATTCAGAGGGAATCCTATATGAATGAAAAACGAAATCCCGCAGGTTCTGTGGACCTGCTGCACGGGCCGATCATGAAGAGTCTTGTGCTCTTTATGCTGCCTATTTTTATTTCCAATATTTTTCAGCAGTTCTACAATGTTGCGGATACCGCTCTGGTCGGCAACTATCTGGGAGAGAACGCGCTCGCCGCAGTGGGATCGGTCTCTTCGATCTTCGAGTTTCTTGTGTTTTTCTCTCAAGGCCTGGGAGTCGGTCTGTCCTTCGTTGTCGGACGCGAATTCGGAAGGGGCAGCACCGACAGACTCAAACAGGCAGTAGCAGGCTCCTTCATCGTCGGCAGTGTGATCATTCTGACGCTGACGCTGCTGATGACACTCGGGATGAGGCCATTTCTGCATCTCATCAATACGCCGGAAGAGGTGTTTCAGGATTCCTACGCCTATATCAGAATGATTTGCACATTTCTTATAGTAATGTTCGTCTACAATCTGTGTTCAGGCGTTTTGAGAGCTATCGGAAACTCTGTCATGCCGCTGATTTTTTTGATCTTTTCATCCGTCATGAATGTCTTTCTGGATATCGTGATGCTCAGAGTGTTCCATATGGGGGTGATCGGTACGGCGATCGCAACGGTGGCTGCACAGGGGATTTCTGCCGTTTTATGTATTTGCTATATTTTAAAAAGTGTGCGCCTGATCATTCCCGAAAAGAAGCACTTTGCGTTCGACAGGGCCCTTTACGTGGAACTTGCATCGCAGGGCATCGCAATGGCCGGCATGGGGTCGATCGTCAACATCGGATCGATTATTCTGCAAATTGGTATCAACAGCCTCGGTGCAATTGTGATTGCCGGTCATGTGGCAGCCCGAAAGATTTTTTTCATCCTTCTGACTTTCAGTTCGTCGATGTCGACGGCGGTCGCCAACTTTGTGTCCCAGAACAGGGGAGCGGACAACCGTTGGAGAATTCTTGAGGCAATCAGAAAGAGCCATATATTCAATCTCATTACGATGGCGGTCATGACTGTTTCCATGATGCTCTTCGCGAGATCTCTTGTCGCCCTGATCTCCGGATCGGATAATGAGACTATTTTGCGGAACGGATCGACCTATCTGCGTTTTTGCACATTTTTCTTCGTGCCGCTTCTCGAGATTCAGATCCTGAGGAACTCCCTGCAGAGCATGGGCTCCAAGATCATCCCCCTGATATCCAGCGGCATTGAGCTGGCGGGAAAGATATTCTTTACGATTGTTCTCATTCCCATGTTCGGCTATAACGCGGTCATTGTCTGTGAACCGCTTATCTGGATCGTTATGGCGGCGCAGCTGCTTTACGCCTTTTATCATGATCCATATATCCTGGGGCAGGTCAGTTGAGCGTTCGATATTGGAGAAGGGCATATTAAGCGCGTGCTAATGGAGACGGATTAAATGTTCGACTGCCGTCATTTGAAAAAGAGTAGCGACTTTATAATGGTGGAAAATCAATACAAGAAGCACTTTCTCCAACTCCAAAAAGCAAAAAAAGAAGGACCGGTCTTAGTCCTTCTTTTTGTAGGAAGTATGATATTCACAGTCCCTTAGTTATCTGGAAATCTGGCAGATCAGTTCACACGAGCTGTTTGAAATTTGTCCTTAGAGGAAACATGCTGAAAGCTTGTTCTCAACCGGAAAACATTGTTAACAAGATGATAGAACGGATCGGCAGATGTAATAAAAATAACTGCAATTGATATGAATACGCAGAGACCTAACAGATACAGGCCGTCGCCGAGGTATTCATACAGATCAAGATACTTGAAAACGTCTCTTATCAGACGGTGCACAATATATATGCTGAGTGTCCGTCCGCCAATATAGGTGAAGAAGAATTTCCGTCTCGGTATGATGCTTAAAAAGGCTACTGTCATAACAGTCGAGACGAAATACCATAATAAGCGATACGCACATCCGGCGGCGTAAGTAAGATCAAGTTTTGTGTAAGAACTCTTCGCATAGATTATCTTCAGGAAATCGGTCATCGCGCTCTGTTTGAAGAACAGCACAAGAAAAATTGCAATCAGAATACCGGCAGAAAGAAGTCTGCTGCGTTTTCCGATCTTCTGTATCCACGCGCCGTCAAAATAGTAACCGGCCAAAAACGCGGCAAAGAACACAATTACACGGGATAATGTCAGGAAAGAACCAAGCCCGGAAACCAGTCCGCACAAAATTCCCAGAACAATTGAGAGCGTGAGTGAAATGACCGGCCGCACCCGCGAAATAAAGGGAATCGCAAGATACCAGAAGAACATAGCCAGCATATACCACGGCGCTCCTGTGATTTTATACAGTATTTTGAGCCTGATTCCATGAGTAAAAATAAATTCAATTAACTCTATACATACCGTAAAAAAGACAAATGTGATCAGGAAACCGGCCAGTTTGCTGCCCTTGCCGCTTTTTCGAACATAGCTCTTTGAGGAGTATCCCGATACAAACACGAAGGCCTGCATGTGAAAGAGATAGATCCAGTAAAACAGAGCCTTGACGAACTGTCCCTCGGTCGATTTCACGGGCATAAGAAAATGTCCCAGCACGACAAGGAACATGAGCGCAAGTTTTAAGTTGTCCCAGTAAGGTTCACGACGTTTTTCCATGAATTTGCTCAGGCAGGATCGCCTGTTTGATTGAAGTTTGTCAGATACTATTTATAATAAACAGCCGCGGAGAGGAAGTACGCGTCTGATAATTGTCCTGACTCCGCATTTTAGCAAAAGCATAAGACGAAAACAAAGCATTATTGATATAGTTTGCGCCAGATATTGCAATTCTAATGTGAGAGACTGATTGCATTCCCGTGTCAGGGACATGGGGGATAATAAAAGTACACAAAAGCCTTTGTGCTAAAGGCGGGAGAGATATGATATAGCGAAGAAGTCGCTGAAAACAGGGTCAGCCGCAGAAAAATGTGAGAGAATAGGATCGGTTGAAAAGTAAGGCCAAGAATGGCGGAGCAATCTGCGTTAAATAAGAAGGAGGATCAGCTGATGTCAAAAGTTATTTTGTTGAACGGGAGCCCCCACGTTAATGGATGTACTGCTACAGCGCTTAACGAGATGATTAAGGTCTTTGAGGAAGAAGGAATCGAAACGGAGCTCATCCAGGTCGGCAACAGAAGCATAAGAGGATGCATTTCATGTGACCGATGCAGCGAGACCGGCAAGTGTGTATTTGATGACCTTGTCAATGAGGTCGCGCCGAAGTTCGAAGCGGCGGACGGACTTGTGGTCGGAAGCCCGGTCTATTATTCGAGCCCGAACGGGACGATTCTTTCTTTCATGGATCGTCTGTTCTACAGCACCTCATTTTCGAAGCAAATGAAAGTCGGAGCCGCCATCGCCAGCTGCAGAAGAGGCGGAAATTCGGCTACATTTGACGCGCTTAACAAGTATTTTACGATCAGCAGCATGCCGGTGGCCTCCAGTACATATTGGAACTTTGTACATGGATTTTCGGCAGATGACGTAAGAAAGGATCTGGAAGGCCTGCAGACCATGCGGAACCTCGCGAAAAACATGGCGTTCATGATCAGGGCTTTCGCGGATGCCAAAGAAAAATACGGATATCCTGAACTGGAAACGGAATACTTTACCTGCTTCCAGGACGGAAAATAAAGGAAATCTCAGGCAGGAAAAATCAGGAGTGTGCAGCGAAGGAGTACGAAAAGCAATATGAGAACAGTATTTTTGACAAGCAGCCCGTTCGGTCCGCTTGATAACAGCCGGTTTGTCGAAGGCTTTGACTCCATGAATTATTTCATCGAGAATCTGGCAAGGTTCTGGAAGGAGAACGCGAGGTGCCTTGTTATCTCCGCGTTCCCTGCCGACATCGACTCCTGCGACGAGATGCGGGAGAGCATGGAGAGCTCGATCCGCGTGCATTTTCCTGACATAGCGTGCCTCGATATCTGGGATGACCGGACAATGGATGTTTCTGCATCTGCGCTTTCTTCGTACGATGTTGTCTTCCTCGGAGGCGGTCATGTCCCTACAGAAAATGAATTCTTTGAGAGAATAGGACTCCGTCAGAGCATGAAAAGCTATGACGGAGTCGTGATCGGGATCAGTGCCGGGACGATGAATGCGGCGGAGACTGTTTACGCGCAGCCGGAGCTTGACGGCGAGGCTGTGGATCCGGATTATGAGCGTTTCTTCCGCGGGCTTGGCCTTTCCGATGTAAATATCATTCCGCATTATCAGATGACAAAAGAATTCTGGCTGGATGGTATGCGGCTATTTGAAGATATCACTTACGGCGACAGTTTCGGAAGGCGTTTTCTGGTTCTGCCGGATGGAAGCTACTATATGATTGCCGACGGCCTCGAATCGGTCTGGGGAGAGGCTTATGAGATTTCGGACGGGACAATGAAACAGATATGCCGGAATGGCTCGTATGTCATCCGGCTGATTTTCGGAGCGCACGGCATGAAGAAGTAGTACCGTCTTACATTTGCAAATCACACCTGCCATATATAATGGTGACGCCCTCATGCGCAGCCCCTTTTATGACCGCATTTACAGTCTTATTTGTTACGGCTGCATCTCCTCCCAAACGCTGGCGACCGCGTCCAGAATCTGACCGGCGGCGTCCGCATCCTCGATGACCGCTGTGTAGCCGCGGAGCGTCTGCGCCTTGGAGTAGAGGCTCGTGGCGTGGCGGTTTGCGAAGATCCGGGCTTTTCGCTTGCCGTTCCTTGCTTCCTGAATGACATTGGTGCCGGCGGAGTTGCCGTCCAGAGCGACGACGACCGATGGGCGCCGCTTGAAGATTTCGTAGGAAAAACTCTTATAGAGGCCCATACCGACGGGTTCGATCGAAATGCGGATCCCGACGCCGCTCTTTTTAAGCCGCGCTGCTTCTTCCGCCGACAGATGAGTCGGGACCATCGCGTATATTTCGAATCTGTCTCCGCATAGGCGGACCAGTTCCTTTTCATAAGCCAGCATTCTGTGACCGATCACGAAAAAGACTTTGTCCGGATCGGCGCTTACAACAATCCGCCGCAGGAGCTCTATTCCCCAGTCCTGCATCCGGGTCTGGCGACGGTCGGTATTGAAGCTTCCGCCCAGAAGCACGACCGGGACCTTGTCTGTGGGCATTTCCCTCACCTGTTCCCCGAGGCTGACCAGACTCTCCAGCCGTCCGCGGCCGATCATGAGAGTCTTATCGGGCACCGGTTCGTTCGAGATCCGGTCGGCTAGGAAGACTTCGGGAGCGCAGTCTCTGCATAGCTTTGCAAATGCAGCCTGCTTCCGCAAAAACGTCTCCACCGAGGCGCTAAGAACGCGGTCTTCCGCCTTGCGCATAGCGAGCATGTCGTCATAGGTAAGATCCAGCATCCGCTCAAGGGCGAGCTGCTCGTCAATGGAATCTGTTCCGTAGATAGCCCCGCCGTCTGTGCCCTGGACACAGGAGATCCCATAGGAGAGATACTGTTTAAGAGGATGGTGGCGGAGCACGCTGAGATTGTTGAGACGGACGTTGGAGGTCAGCTGGAATTCCAGGACAGCACCGGATTCCCTGAGGTCCTCGATCAGCTGCACGCCCCTGCGGGAGCGCAGATTGGCTGTATAGAGACCGTGGCCGATCCGCATGGGAGGCATGGGCTGGCCGGGGGCCAGAGAGTTTTTCACACAGCGCAGACTTTCCGCGACATTGTTGCGCAGGGAGTCGTTTTCACCGGCATGGATCCGGATCACGAAGCCCGGATTGGCGCCGGCGATGGAGACCAGCTCCTTAATGAGAGGCTGAAGATCGCGGATATCGTTGATCTCCTCGCCGATAATATCCGATCCGGCTACATAAGGGTCGCATGCGATTGCCCGGAGGGTCCGGACCTGATCCTGGACCACCCGCTGGGGTTCCACCTGGTCCCGGACGATGGTCAGAGGTATTCTTCGGAAAGAAGCAAGGAAACGGAGCAGGACGCCGGTTTCCCGCCTGATAGCCGGCATGGAGGCGTGGATCTGTCCGAGCAGGGCAGGCGCAATGTCCGGCTTGACGAGACCGGTGTCGGAGATTTCCATGTACGAGATGCCGCGTTTCTGACAGCCTCTCGCGATCCACAGCAGCTTGTCCTGCAGCAGCGTAAAGTCTGCGTAGCAGGGGTTATGCCGGTCAGATTGCATTTGCACCAGTGCCTCGGCGATTTCCTTGTCCGGTACTGTCGGATAGGAAGTCAGAT
>JAZRKZ010000150.1:0-3762 GCA_045646565.1 Lachnospiraceae bacterium | reverse complement strand
ACACATTCCCCTCCGTTCCTTTGTTGCCGGGTCACTTATTCTTTATTTCAGGATCATGTAATCCGGAACGCCGTTTCTGAACCTGCATGTCAGCTCGCCCGCCACCAGCGGCCGCAGATATTCGATGCACTCGCGGGTAACGTTATTTCCGGCTTCATTGATCCATTCCTGCGGTATCTTCTTTTCTGCATTTGCAACTTTCTGAATATCAACGCCCTCGTAGACGACCGTGTACGGCGTATTGCTCACTCTGCGAAGCGATGACATAAGGCCTGAATTCTTTTCGACAGCAAGTCTGACCGCGTTCTCGCCGAGGAGAGCGGATTCTTCAATATCTGTCGCGGACAGGATATGCGCGGCGCAGCGCTGCAGGAGGTTGAGCTCGATCGAGCGGACCTTGCAGCCGATCCGTTCTCTGATCGCGTTCTCAAGGATCTTGCCTGTACCGGAGAGCTGAACATGTCCGAACACATCGACTCCCTTGCTCGCCGCGACGGATTCGCATACAAACACGCCGTTCTCGTCGTGAACGCCCTCGCTCACTGCGATCATGACTTCATTGTGATCCTTCAGTTTTTCGTTCAGATCATCGATAAAGCGGTCAATAGAGAACGGTCTTTCTTCCAGATAGATCAGATAGGGAACATCTGCGTTAGCCTCGTCCGCGAGAGCCGCGGCTGCTGTCAGCCAGCCGGCGTGGCGTCCCATCATCTCGACTACGATGACGCTCTTCGTATCATAGACGCACATTTCCTGCTCAAGTTCCGCAAACACAGCCGCGATATACTTGGCCGCGCTTCCGAATCCCGGACAGTGGTCGATGCCGACCAGGTCGTTGTCGATGGTCTTCGGACCGCCGATGACCTGAATGTCGTCGATGCCGTTGTCACTGCAGTACCTTGCAAGCTTTCCCCCCGTGTCCATGGAATCGTTGCCGCCGATATAGATAAAATAGCCGATATTGTGTCTGTGGAACACGTCGACGATCTGCCTGTACTGCCGGTCGTCCTTCTCGATCGGAGTCAGCTTGAAACGGCAGGAGCCAAGCCCTGCTGCCGGCGTGACGCGAAGCTTCTCAAGTTTCTCGTCGGTATCGACGATTTCACTCAGATTGATAAAGTTTTCCGCAAGAACGCCCTGGATTCCATACAGAGCTCCGTAAACGGTACCGATCTCTTCTCTTTCTCTGGCTGCCTTGATCACGCCGGCCAGCGTCGCATTGATTGCGGCTGTAGGACCGCCGGATTGCGCGACTAGTAAATTCTTCTTCATAGATATTCCTTTCCGGACAGGACGTCCTCTATGATCTATTACCGAGCCGCGGCGTCATGTAAAGCATCAGTCCGCCGCCGACCCTTCTCCTTAAAATATTGTACCATTTTTCATGCCGATAGAACATAAAAAACAATTTCATTTCCCGGGCCGCTCCGCAGCGGCTAAAAGTCTGCTATAATCTTGGAAGGGAGGTACGCCAATGCTGAACATGAACGATTTCTACAATGAGCTTGACCAGCTCTACGCCAAATCCAACTATGAAGCCGCCGAGACTCTGATGAAAGAAAGTCTTGCGGAGGCGGAGAAGGAAGGCGGCTCCAGTGCGCAGCTGCCTGTTCTCAACGAGCTCATTGGGTTCTACCGGAGCCAGAACCGCCATCAGGAAATGCTGCCGCTGATACCGAAAGCGGAAGCCATCATCCATTCCCAGACTATCCAGAATACGGCGGCGGCTGCGGCTACCTATATGAATATCGCCATCGGCGCGAAGGCAGCAAGGCAGTATGACATCGCCGAGAAGTATTACCGGAAGACCGCGGCAGTCTACGCCGATCTGCTTTCTCCCACGGATCCCCGCATCGCAGCCCTTCACAACAGCATCGCCCAGCTCTACCTCGAGATCCGCATGCCCCAGAAAGCCCGCACGGAATGTTTCACCGCGCTGAACATCCTGAAACAGATGGAAGATCAGGATTCGGCAGCCCCTGAACTCGCCGCCGCGTATATCACTCTCGGCGATGCATGTTTTGCCCTTCAGGAAACGCATGAAGGAACGCGCTGGCTCGCAATGGGGATCGCCGCCTACCGCAAATCCGGAAATACGTCCGACCCACGCTGCTTCTCCGCCCTGATCAGCCTCTCCGAAGCTTTTCTCACACAGAAGAACTATGACATGGCAGAGCGCTATATGGCCCAGGCTTACGCCATCATCAAAGACCAGTCGCCCGGAAGCGAAAGCGAAAGAACGATACTTCGAAATCTGAACTACCTGAGCGAACTGAAAAAACGTCAGGATGACTATCGGAACCGGGATATAAAGGGTCTTATGCTGTGCCGCGCTTATTACGAGACGTACGGAAGACCTCTCCTTGAGGAAAAGTATCCCCAGTATAAAGACCGCATCGCCGCCGGACTGATCGGCGAGGGTTCCGAATGCTTCGGCTTCGACGACCATTTTTCGATGGATCATGACTTCGGTCCCGCGTTCTGCCTGTGGCTGACCGACGAGGATTACAGGGAGATCGGAGATATGCTGTCCGAAGATTACACAAAACTCCCGAAGACCTTTCAGGGTTTTCCGGCCCGCAATTCCAGGATGGAGACCGGCCAGAGAGTCGGCGTCTTCAGGATCAGTGAATTCATACGCAGGATCTCCGGATGCGACAAGGCTCCGAAGACATTCGACGACTGGTGGAAAGTCGATGAGACGAAACTGTCCACTCTGATGGCCGGAGAGATATTTGAAGATCCGCTCGGCCTCTTCACAATGCTGCGCAGCGCGTTCGAATACTACCCGGAAAATGTCCGGCTGATCAAGCTGGCCAACGCTCTCCGCGCCGCCTCCCAGGCCGGTCAGCACAATCTTCCCCGCGCCCGCCGAAGGGGAGATGTCGGAATGATGTACTTCACGCTCTCCGAGTTCTGCGAGGCCGCCTGCAGGATAGGCTATCTGCTGAACAGACAGTATATGCCCTATTACAAGTGGAGAATGCGGGGCATCGACAGGTTCACGCTCATGCCCGAGCTCCGTGTTAATCTGGAATCCATCATGAGGATGAACCCCGCGGATCCCGCCATCGATGAGAGGATCGAAAAGCTCTGCGCAAGGATCACGGCTACCCTCCGCCATAAGAATCTGACCGCCAAGGGCGATATCGATCTGGATGCACAAAGCCGCGAGGTCATGCGGATCGCCTACGCGCCGGCGATGGCGGAAAAGAAAGAACAGCAGATAAAGCCGACCGGCTTCCGATTTGACTAAGTCCGCTCCCTCAATGCACGCATGCATTGCGGACCTTATACCCACGACACAAAAAGGGACTGCCGCATTGGGCAGTGCCGCCACAGTGTATATCCGACATATGCAAATAAAGCCGGCTATACATTGCGGCGGCACACCTTATTGCGGCAGCCCCTTTAGTTCTTGACAAAAACTTCCCACTTTATATTTAAGGCCGAGCGGGATCGTCCCCGCGGAGCAAAATTTCGATGAGGTCGCTTCATGAACTATGGCGTGGGAAGTTTTTGCTCTTAAGTATCATCATTGAGAAGGCAGATCACAGAACATGGACGTTCGCCGGGTCAAACTTCACATAAGCCTTGTCGCCGACGTTGTAGATCTTCTTGTTCTTCGGATTGAAGTCTGTGATCTTGACCAGATTATCGCCGACCAAAACATGATAGTTCTGGTAACTGCCCATGAAGCAGCTGAGCACGACATTGCACGGCAGCTGGCCGCTGTCCGCAAGGACTGCCGACTCCGGTCTG
>JAZRKZ010000149.1:0-4493 GCA_045646565.1 Lachnospiraceae bacterium | reverse complement strand
TCGCAGTGCGGGCACATCATGCCTTCGATCTTAATTGTTTTTTCCATACTGCTTTCTCCTTCTCCGCCGTCAGGGGCGGTATTATATTTATCTGCAAGAAGCTTCCCGTTTTCATCCGTTTTTACACAGAACTTCAGCTTCTTATCATGACCGGAATCGTGGATCTTCATCAGGTTGAGCCGCAGCGCGTTCGACACAACACAGAAACTTGAAAGGCTCATGGCCGCTGCGCCGAACATCGGGTCCATTGTGATTCCGAATGCGTGCGCATACGCTCCGGCTGCCACCGGAATGAGCAGCGTATTATAAAAAAGAGCCCAGAACAGATTTTCAATAATATTGCGGTAAGTATTCCGGCTGAGACGGATCGCCGCCGTGACATCCGTAAGACGGCTCTTCATGAGGACAACATCCGCCGCATCGATCGCGACATCTGTTCCGGCGCCGATCGCAATACCCGTATCCGCCCTGGTGAGGGCCGGCGCGTCGTTAATGCCGTCGCCTACCATAGCGACCTTGTAGTGATCGGGCGCTTCTCTTCTTAAAATAATGTCTGCAAGCGTCTTTTTTCTCTGACCCTTTCCCTTCTCCTGAAGTTCCCGAATCACCGCTTCCTTGCCGTCCGGCAGAACGCCTGCGATCACTTCATCAACGCCGGCTTCCCTGCCGATCGCCTCCGCCGTCCGCGGATTATCGCCGGTCAGCATGACCACATGGATTCCCATATTCTGCAGCTCGCGCACGGCCTGGGCACTGTCCTCCTTGATCGTGTCCGCGACGGCGATAATACCGAGAAGTTTTCTTTCTGCCGCGAAAAAGAGCGGCGTCTTCCCCTCGGAGGAGAGCTTTTCCGCTGCCGACCTCATCTCCGACGGGACATGCGCCTTCTTTGTGATAAAGCGCAGGTTGCCTCCGTAGAGATGTTCCGGTTTTCCGGCAGTATCCTTCACGCTGTTCGTACTCGTCCCGGCAGGGCCTCCCTCACCGCAGCTGCCTGCAGTCTCCCTCTTCTCAGGATTCTCACAGCCACTCGCGTCAATGTACCCTGAAGCGTCATTCTCTTTGCGTACACTCCGACTCCCGCAGCTTCCCATCCCTACCGCCATTACAGCTGTAAGGCCATTGCCGGGCAGAGCTGTGAAGTCCGTGACTTCAGGCGCTGGCACGCCATTTTCATCCGCATAGGCAAGGATCGCCCTGGCCAGTGGATGCTCGCTCTTTTCCTCAAGTGCGGCAGCACGGATCAGCAGGTCATCTTCGCTCACGCCCTGCGCCGGGATGATGTCCACCACGCGCGGCTCTCCGCTCGTGATCGTACCGGTCTTGTCGAGCGCAACGATCTGGACGTTGCCGGTCTCCTGAAGGGCCTCGGCGTTCTTAAAGAGAATACCGTTTTTGGCTCCGACGCCGTTGCCGACCATGATTGCGACCGGCGTCGCAAGACCGAGAGCACACGGGCAGCTGACGACCAGCACGCAGATTCCGCGCGCCAGGGCGAAGCCAACCGTCTGCCCCACTGCCAGCCAGATCAGCGTCGTTATGACCGCGACTGCGATGACCGCCGGCACAAAGATGCCGGAGATCGTGTCTGCGAGCCTGGCTACCGGCGCCTTCGTCGCGGCGGCGTCGCTCACCATGGCAATGATCTGAGCGAGAGACGTGTCTTCACCGACGCGGGTGGCTTCACATTTGATGAAACCTGACTGGTTCAGAGTGGCGCTCGAGACCTCGCTTCCGGGCTGTTTGTCGACCGGAAGGCTCTCGCCTGTCAGGGCCGCCTCGTTGACCGCGCTCGTTCCTTCAAGGACAATGCCGTCGACCGGAATGTTCTCACCGGGCCGAACCACAAAGATGTCGCCCCTGCGGACCTCGTCAATATCGACGGTCACTTCCTCTCCCTGCCGGATGACACAGGCCGTCTTCGGGGCAAGCTTCATCAACGATTTCAGTGCATCTGTCGTCTTGCCCTTCGAGCGGGCTTCCAGCATCTTGCCAATCGTGATCAGTGTGAGGATCATTGCCGCCGACTCGAAGTAGAACTCCATCATATAGGTCCCGACAAGAGCCATGTCGCCGTCCGTCTGCGCCCGGGTCATCGCGAAGAGCATGATCGTCGAATAGGCAAATGCAGCCGTCGACCCCAACGCAATCAACGTATCCATATTCGGAGCGCCGTGGGCAAGCGACTTAAAGCCGCTCGTTAAGAACTTCTGGTTGATGACCATGACGATGGCGGCAAGGAGCATCTGCAAGAGCCCCATGGCCACGTGGTTCCCCTGGAAAAAGGCGGGGATCGGCCACCCCCACATCATGTGCCCCATCGAGAAATACATCAGCACAAGAAGAAAGCCCAGAGATGTGACAAGGCGCTTTTTGAGCAGAGGCGTCTCCCGGTCAATAAGCGCGTCCTCCTCGGCAGCCAGCTTGGCGGAATAATCCGAGGAGGCCTTCTCCTCCCCCTTCGGCTTTGCCCCGTAGCCGGCGTCTGTGACCGCCTTGATGATATCGGCCGCCGCGGCGTCGCCCTCAACGCCCATCGAGTTCGTCAGCAGGCTGACCGAGCAGGCAGTGACGCCCGTCACTTTTGAGACGGCTTTCTCCACGCGGGCCTGGCAGGCGGCGCAGGACATGCCGGTCACTGTATATTGTTCCATTATAGTCTCCTCTTCTACCTCATAAGTTTCTGCAGCATGTTTACCCGCTCATAAGACCGATCGTCTATTTCATCAGCTTCTGCAGCGTGTTTACCCGCTCATAAGACCAATCGTCTACTTCATCAGTTTCTGCAGCGTGTTTACCAGTTCATCAAGTTTAGCGTCATTGCCCTCCTTCACATCTTCGGCGACGCAGGACTTGATGTGTTGGGCAAGAATGGTCTTCGTGAAGCTGTTGAGCGCACAGTTGGCGGCAGATACCTGATTGATAATATCAATGCAGTAGGCGTCTTCTTCCAGCATGCGCTTGATGCCCCGGATCTGCCCCTCTACTCGGTTCAGCCGGTTCATGAGGTCCTTATATTCTTTCTCGCCCCGTACTTTCTTGCGGGCACACATTGTGGCGTCTTCGCATCGATCAGGCATGGCTCCTCCTTCCTGTGCTGTTTTCCTTGGCTGCCCCACCGGGTATTGATTGTTTCTCATATATACCCCCGGCGGGTATCTCTTGCTTCATTATACCCCCCTACGGTATTTTGTCAAGAGGGAAATAAGAGCTTGGCGGCTGCCTGCAATGGCCAAAGCCACAGCTCTTGCCAGCCAAAGACTGAAGAAGATAAGATTGATGGCGGCTGCCCTCCACGGCCCCAGCCACAGCTCTATGCCAACGCTACACGCAAAAGGAGTATAAATCGAGTAGGAGGGGGATTTTAAATAATCCCCCGACCTCTCACACCACCGTGCGTACCGATCGGTACACGGCGGTTCCTTAGTTTTCACATACTTGCAGATAATAGTCAGCCATGGACATGTATCCGAGGTTGGCTATTTCTTTATTGGTTAATGCCTGGTTCAATACAAATGCAGACCGCCATATACCTTTACGGCAGTTCGCAATTTCAAACACCACCCATTCGGGCAAGTTAAGGTTTCGCAGTTTCCTTATTTTCGTTCGTACTCTCTTCCATTGTTTCCAATAGATTGCTCTTATTCTGTGTCTCACCCATTTATCCGTATTTCGTAGCAGTTGTTTCATATCTGCCAACTTAAAGTAATTAACCCACCCCCTGATGTACTGTTGTAATTTCAGGGTACGGTAATCGTTACTCCATCCGTTGTTTCTATCCGTCAATTCCCGAAGCCTCTTTTTCATCTTTTCCACCGATTTAGGATGTACTCGAAATCGAAGTCCCTTGTAGTTGTAAAACGTATATCCCAGATACTTTACCTTGCCGATATGTGCTACACAAGTTTTATCCCGATTCACTTTAAGGAATAGTTTATCCTCGATGTATGGCAGGATGTTTTGAAGAGTACGCTCAGCACTTTTCCGACTCTTGCAGAAAATCATACAGTCATCTGCGTACCGTACAAAGCGGTGACCTCTGCGTTCCAACTCCTTGTCTAACTCATTCAGCATTATGTTACTCAACAGCGGACTAAGTGGTCCACCTTATGCCGAGTTCTGTGTTATGTCGAGTTAAGTGCTATAATCCTTGCAATTTAAAGAAATAGGCCTTCCCAATCTCGGCATAACCCGTCTACAGAAATGCTGCCGACATCATTGGCCACTCAACCTTTTAGTATGACTGCAATAAGTATTAATTATCAGACTTATGTTTTCCCCGCCGTATTGGTATTCTGTTGCCATCAACAGAAAGGCGGTGGAACATATGACTCTGACGGTAATCACAGAAGGTCTGCTTAAGCTTCTTGAGGCCAATCACTATAATCCGGCAACCATCAGGTTCTATCAACGTGAGTGGAACAAAATCAGCAGTTTCCTCTATTCCGAATACACTGATGAAGAGTTCGAAATGGAACGGGGGCTGGCGTACC
>JAZRKZ010000148.1:0-2006 GCA_045646565.1 Lachnospiraceae bacterium | reverse complement strand
ACATCTACGGAGAGGCGGACGACGGGGATCTCAGGTTCGTCATTTACGGGGCGGAATACAGGCCGGAAGGCAGAGAAGTGGTCTATGATTCAAAGGTCACACACACGGAGAAGGCGGAGCTCGTGATCCAGACGAGCGATTCGAAGCCCCTCGGTTATTTTGACTGCGTATCCGGCGGGCAGGACGGAATCGATACCGAGCTGCTCAAGGTCATCACTGAGGATGGAAAGACGCGCACGGAGACGGTCAATCACAGTTACTATCAGATGCAGCCGATCGTGTACGTGGTCGGGCTCAAGTCTTCGGACGAGAGAGCGAGAGATATCGTTGCGCAGGCGGCCTACACACAGAAAATAGAGAAGGTCGAGAAGGCGCTCGCACGAGTCGGATACTGAAAATGAAAGGGCTGTCGCATGCGACAGCCCTTTATCTTATAGCACCAAAGCGCAGAGCCTATCGTGCTCGCACGAATAAGCTTAGCGCAGTTATTGAGGAGATTACTTTGAACGACAGGATATATGTTGCGCAGTCGATTGCGCTCGGCGCGGCCCGGGAGCTTGCCGCACAGAGGAAAGCGGAGCTTGCTGCTGCCTTTCCGCACCGGTTTATGAGAAGGGTGGAGGAGATGACAGACAGTATTCCGTCCGCGGACGAAACAGCGTCCTTTGTGTCCGATCTTTCCGGGAGCGTCCGCTATGCGGAGGAGATCGGCGAACAGGGGATCCTGTCCGCGCTGTGGCGGATGGCCGAAGAACTGCATACAGGACTTGAGATCCGCCTGAGGGACATACCGATCCGGCAGGAGACAGTGGAAATACTCGAACAGTTCGACCTGAATCCGTACTATGCTCTGTCGACCGGTGCAGTTCTTATTGTGACGTCCGAGCGGGAGCGGCTCCTGCAAATCGCCAAAGAACACGGTCAATCCTGCGATGAGATCGGCGAGCTGCGGCCTACCGTGGCCCGCACGATCCGAAACGGCGAGAGCGTGCGCTATCTGGACCGCCCTCAGCAGGAGGAACTCTGGAAAGTGCTTACGCCATCTCAAGCGTGAAAATGAACTCTGTTCCGACATTTTCCGTACTGACGACCGAGATCGTCTGCCCGTGGGCGCTGATGATCTCCTTGACGATCGAGAGCCCGAGGCCGGTACCCTGACGGTCTCTGCCGCGGGAGGCGTCGCTCTTATAAAAGCGGTCCCAGATACGGGTCAGATCGTCACGGGGAATGCCGCAGCCTTCGTCTTTGACGGAGACGGCGCATTTGCCGCGCTGTACGGTCGTCTCAACTTTAATCTCTGAATTGCGGTTGCTGAACTTGACCGCGTTATCGAGCAGGTTATAAATGACCTGCTCTATTTTTTCCCGGTCTCCTCTGACAAGGAGCTCCGTCCCGGTCAGGACCAGATTGATGCTGATCTTTTTCTTTCTGCAGCTTCCTTCAAAGACCGCAGCCGTGCTCTTCAGCATCGCGTTGATGTCGAACGCCGATATGTTGAGGGAAGTTTTCTCACGGTCAATGCTGTTGAGTTCGAGGATTCTCGTTGTCAGTTTGTTGAGCCGTTCTGTCTCCTGCACGATGATACCGAGATACCGGTCGTGCATCTTAGGCGGGATCGTACCGTCCAGCATCGCTTCCGAAAAGCCTTTGATCGATGTCAGCGGGGAACGGAAGTCGTGGCTGATGTTCGAGATGAAATTCTTCTGGTAGTCGTTGTTCTTTCGGAGCTCGCCCGCCATCAGGTTCAGGGTGTCAGCCAGATATCCAATCTCATCGTGGCTCGTGACATTGATCTTGTGCCGGAGGTTTCCGGATGCAAATTCCTTCGCGCCGGCCATGATGCTCAGCAGCGGTCTGTAAGTCGTCAACGCGAAGAAGAGAAGGATAAGGAAAGATAGTCCGAAATTGACGGCCGCTACGATTATCATGATCCTGACCATCGCGGAAACATTTGCCCGGATATCGGTCAGGAGGCTGCATATCGCGACGTAGCCTCTGATGCGGAC
>JAZRKZ010000147.1:0-3189 GCA_045646565.1 Lachnospiraceae bacterium | reverse complement strand
CGAACTTCTGCCATCTGATCCATAACTGCATTCGAAAGAACTTCCTCATCCGAATGAGACGTAATAAGGGCATACGCCTCTTCGTCAATCAGGTCCAGCGTGCCCGTCAGGCCGTTCAGAAGAACATATCCCCCAGTGTTTAATTGTCTGGACAGTATATTATAACTGCTGAATCTCATAAAAACTACCTCTTTTGTTCATACGGCAGGCGTTCGCAAGAAACTTTACCCATCTGCCATGAATGCCTCCGTATTGCATTTACATGATGTCCTTACCGATCAGATTTTCCTCATTTCTGATATATCATGCCCACCCATCACTGCCACAACTACTTTGAGCTGTTTTATATTGAGCGTGGGGCATGCCGTTTTCTCATCGAGAACAATATGTATGATCTGCACGGATATCGCCGCGAAGGCCGGGCTCTCGCCTAATTACCTGACGCGCAAGCGCCCAGTGCTTTTAGCGCTTATAATCCGCAGATACCTTAAGAAACGATCGCTGCCCTGTAATATAATCAGCATAGGCGTGTTCCGCGTCCATGCCGCGGAAGACCTTGCATAAGCCACACATCTCACAGTTAGCTAAACACGGGTAACGTTTTTTGATGTATGCTCTTCGCTCTTCCATTGTTGACTCGGATATCTTCGGTGCTTCGTTCATACCAACCTCCTGAAGTTCAGATGATTCTTTCCCGTCCGCCTCACCTTATAAAATTCGTAAACACCTTCGTCTCAGCCTCAGGCTGCGCAACTCCGACCTTCTTTCCCGCCTCGATACTCTTCAGGATCCACACCATATTTCTGCCGAGGGTATGCATGATCTGCAGGCCTTCCTTTCGTTCTTATTCCGTCTCTGCCGTCTTCACTCCGCAATCTGCCTCGCCACATACACCCCGCTCGCCGACGCATGCGACAGCGAGTGCGTCACGCCGCTGCCGTCCCCGATGATGTAGAGGCCCTTATGCCTCGTCTCAAGGTTCTCGTCGAGCTTCACTTCCATGTTGTAGAATTTAACCTCTACGCCATAGAGCAGTGTGTCGTCGTTGGCTGTTCCGGGCGCGATCCGGTCGAGCGCATAAATCATCTCGATAATGCCGTCCAGAATTCTCTTCGGAAGCACGAGACTGAGGTCGCCCGGTTCCGCCTTCAGGGTCGGAGTGACAAAGCTCTCCTCCATTCTCTTACGGTTGCTTCTGCGCCCCCTGACAAGGTCGCCGAATCGCTGCACGATCACTCCGCCGCCGAGCATATTGGAAAGCCTTGCTATGCTCTCGCCGTACCCATTGCTGTCCTTGAACGGCTCCGAGAAATGCTTTGAAACCAGCAGGGCGAAGTTGGTATTCTCCGTCTGTTTCGCGGAATCCTCATAGCTGTGGCCGTTCACGGTCACAATGCCGTTCGTGTTCTCGGCTACGACGCTGCCCTTCGGGTTCATGCAGAAAGTCCGGACGTAATCCTCGAATTTCTCTGTCCTGTATACGATTTTGCTCTCGTAGAGCTCGTCCGTCAGATGGGAGAAAATGACCGCCGGCAGCTCCACACGCACACCGATATCGACGCGGTTGGACTTTGTCTCGATGCCTAAGTCTTTGCAAATGTTCTCCATCCATTTGCTGCCGCTCCTCCCCACGGAGACGATGCATTTGCCGCAACTGTAATGCTCTCCTCCGGCAGTGATCTCATATCCGCCGTCTATGATCTCTATCCGTTCGACAGCCGTCTCGAACTTGAACTCGACTTTATCCCTGAGCTCTTCATACAGGTTCTGCAGGACGACATAGTTTATATCGGTTCCCAGATGGCGCACCGAGGCGTCCAGCAGCTTCAGCTTATTCTGCATGCATTTCTTCTTTATATCCGTTCCTGCCGTGGAATAAAGCTTTGTTCCCTCTCCGCCGTGGGACAGATTGATTTGATCCACATACTCCATGAGCTCAATGGCCTTGCTCTTTCCGATATATTCGAACAGGGTGCCGCCGAAGTCGTTGGTAATGTTGTATTTGCCGTCGGAAAAAGCGCCCGCGCCGCCGAAGCCGCTCATGATCGAGCAGATCGGGCAGCCTGTGCAGCTCTTTATTTTGTCGCCGTCGATGGGACACTTGCGCTTTTCGAGCGGCCGGCCTTTTTCGAGGACCAGGACTTTAAGTTCCGGGTCCAAGTGGCTGAGTTCATAAGCCGAGAAAATGCCTCCCGGCCCTGCGCCGATAATAATTACGTCGAAATCCAAATATGTATTCCTCCCCTGTAAGCACCAAAGAAGCCTTAAAGCCATTGGCACCATTTTTCATGTAATAGTGTTAGTTATTATACCATTTTTCATGCGATAATGCTTGTTTGTACAGTCAATGCAAACAAATTTAATATCCGCCTCTTTCCGATATGACCTTTTTTATCAAAATTATTATCAAAGAATTCCCATGTTCCTTACGGGGGATGCGTTTCCGGACACACAGTTCGGCAATAACAACGCACCTCAAAGCCAGGTACTTACTTCTGGGCACATATTCTATCTGCCCTGCTGTCAGTGCTCCTGATCCTGAATACGGCAGGATCGTAGACCCTTAGTACCTTGGGCGAGACCACTTCGATTGACCTAACGAGCGGCGGAGAGGCTGCATAACGGCGTATAATGTTTTAAAAAAGGAAGAACCGAGAAATCGATTCTTCCTTTGTTCATCCTTTGGAACTATTTCGAAAGGGCGCTGTCAATCTTACTATCTTTTATCCCACGGAGTTCTTCATCAACGTATCATACTCAGCAGCCCTCTTCTCCATTTCTTCGGTCGCCGGCGGAAGCTTGTCATCCATGCGGCAAATCACAGTGATGTCATTTTTGCCGGCACTGTCCAGCTCCACCTGCTCATAGCCTCCATTGATCACTCCCCAGAATTCCGGGGACGTCATTTTAACATCCTGGGTCGCTTTGCTATAGCCCATTCTTAAGATATAACTCTGGCCACTCGTTTCAGACGGGTCATTTGGCGACTCAGTGACCGAGATTGCATGTTCCAGGCCGTTAAATTCCAGATAAATCCTGCCGTCCGCCAGCCGGAATGCATCGTATTCCAACTCGTCCGCGCTCATCCAGAGGGTGCGCTCCTGATTCCATTTGTAAACCCCCATGCCACCAGCCGCCGCTGCCGCTAACAATACAGCCACCAGAACAAGTCGGATCGTAGCCATGTCG
>JAZRKZ010000146.1:0-7286 GCA_045646565.1 Lachnospiraceae bacterium | reverse complement strand
GAAAAGATCAAAAAGATCACCGGTATGAGCAACCTTGATGCCCTCTACCTGACCAAGACAGAAATCGATAACATCTTCAAGAACTGTATGTTAATTGAGACCTGAGTACTAGGTTTTGGAGAGAAACGACGGAAGTCAGGTATCATAATCAGCAAAGCTCTGCTTTAAATTGTCTGGTATTATCTGCGAAAGTTCTATGAATTTTTATTAATCTTTTATTAACTGCCCTTTCTGCAAGACACAATAACGACACTTCATAAAATGAACTCTCAGGGAAGCCCTGCGGGCACATATTCCTTAATTGCACCGGGAGTCAAAAAACCCCCTCCCGGACCGGGAAGGGGTTCATACACTTTATGGGATGTCGTATGCACATAATGCGTCGATCATCAGCGGTTGATCTCGTACTCCGGACCGTTCTTCGTGTCGCGGACCGTGACGCCGAGGCCTGCCAGCTGGTCGCGGATCTGATCGGACAGCGCGTAGTTCCTGTTCTTCTTGGCGTCCTGACGGATCGCAAGAATCATCTCGATGAGAGATGCATCCAGCGCGTCGTCGCCGCCGGCTGCCTCCTCGGAGACGAACGGCAGACCGAGGACCGGGTTCACGCACTTGTCGATGAAAAGGACCGCATCGCGAAGGACCGTCTGATCGCCGGCTGCGAGCGCGGTGTTGACGACCTTGACCAGTTCATAAATGTAGCTGATCGCGAGGGATGTGTTGAAATCGTCATCCATGGCCTCAAGGAATTTCTCCTTGATGGCAGCCACTGTCTCGCTCTCGATCTCTGCGTCCTCCGGGATCTCTACGCTCTTTCTCGCCTTATCCATGACCGCGCTGATCTGATTGTAGGACTCCTCCGCTTCCTTGATCCGGTCAAGGACAAAGTCGGTCGGTCTGCGGTAATGTGTCTGCAGAATGTAGAAGCGGATCGCCAGAGCGGAAGCCCGCTCGAAGAGGTTTTCCATCGTGACGAAATTGCCGAGGGATTTGCCCATCTTCTTGCCGTCGACCGTGACGAGGTTGTTGTGCAGGAAGTAGTTGCAGATGGGCTTTCCATTTGCAACCTCAGACTGCGCGCACTCGCACTCATGGTGCGGGAAGAGGTTGTCCATTCCGCCGCCATGGATATCAAATGTATCACCGAGGTACTTCTTGGACATGACCGAGCACTCGATGTGCCAGCCCGGGAATCCCATGCCCCACGGTGACGGCCACTTCATGATATGCGTCGGGTCCGCGAACTTCCAGAGGGCGAAATCCTCCGGATTCTTCTTGTCATCCGCAACGATAATCCGCTCGCCGCTGACAGTGTCGCCGAGCGTGCGTCCGGACAGCTGACCGTAGGCGGGATATTTGTGGACGTCAAAATAGACATTTCCCTCGTCCGTGACATAGGCGTAGCCTTTGTCGATGAGGGTCTCGACCATTTGCTGAATCTCAATAATGTGGCCGGTCGCACGGCAGCTGATGGACGGGCGGCAGACATTCAGCCTGTCCATAGCTTTGAAGAACTCATTCTCATAATTATAGGCGATCGCGACCGGATCGAGCTTCTCGATACGGGCCTGCTTCTGGATCTTGTCCTCGCCCTCATCCGCATCGCCGACAAGATGACCGATATCCGTAATGTTCTGCACATATTTTACCTTGTAGCCGATGTAAGTAAGATATCTGTAAACGATGTCAAAGCTGATGTAGCTCTTGGCGTGGCCGACATGCGGCATGCCGTAGACAGTCGGTCCGCAGACATACATTCCGACATGATCCGGAACGATGCTCACAAACTCTTCTTTCGCCCGCTTGAAATCGTTGAAGACACGTATATTTCTCATAACAAACCCTCCTTCGAAGATACCGGCGCATTCATCGCCACACGCTATAATAACACAAGCAGGCAGTACGCCGCAAGGCAGGCGTAAAATTCTGTGCAGCCCTGCACGATCACAGGGCTGCGGAGCCAGACTCAGCTGTGTCGATATACTGTTTTACTGTCTCACAAAATGGTACATATACGCGTGGTATTCTCCCATCTCCGACGGGATATGGAAACCGAACTCAGCGAGTGCGTTGGCCTGATATACCCGCTGCGTATTCTCATCGTAATAAGCGGCGTCGCGGTCCAGACCCTTGACCTTCACATACTGCGGCAGATTATTGCCATGGACCTCTGTCGTGACGACACACACGAGGGCTTCGCTGCCGTCTTTGGCTGCAAATTCCCAGGCAGTCACCGCATCCTCGAACGGACTTGTCAGTCTGAAATAGCGCCCGTTGTGGATGAGCGGAGCGTATTTCTTGTAGATCCTGACCTGATCCGCGATCTTTTTGCGATCTTCGGAAGAGACTCTTGTAAAGCTGAACTCATAGCCGAAGCTTCCTGCCATCGCGACCATGGCCCGCGTCTCGAGAGGGGTCACCCTGCCGTTCTGCTCATTCGGAATGACCGAAACATGGGAGCCGACAGCAGAGATCGGATAGAAGAACGACGTACCATACTGAATTCTCAGACGGTCGATCGCATCGGAGTTATCGCTGCACCATATCTGCGGCGTATAATACAGCATGCCGGCGTCAAAACGTCCGCCGCCACCGCTGCAGCCCTCGATCATGACATTCGGGTAGTTCTGGCAGAGACGCTCGAGAAGATCATAAAGGCCAAGCATATAGTCATAGAGCACACGCCCCTGATCTTTCGTCTTGAGGGAGTATACGTCAGAGATACTGCGGTTGTAGTCCCACTTAATGTACTCGATATTGGCGGAATCGAGCATGTTCTTCATGCATTCGTAGAGATAGTCGACAACGTCCTTTCTCGACATATCGAGTATCAGCTGGTCCCTGGCGCGGACAGGATCACGACCCGGGATCTTTAACGCCCAGTCCGGATGCTGCCGATAAAGATCGCTGTACTCGTTGACTGCTTCCGGCTCTACCCAGATGCCGAATTTCATACCGATCTCATTGATACGGCTGACCAGCTTGCCGAGCGATCCGCCGAGCTTTTCCTCGTTCGGATGCCAGTCGCCGAGAGCCTGCCGGTCATTCTCGCGGGCGCCGAACCAGCCGTCGTCCATAACGAGCATCTCAACGCCTGTTGCATGCGCCTGCTCGGCGAGCTCGACCAGAATGTCGCCGTTGAAATTGAAATAGGACGCCTCCCAGCTGTTAACCAGGACCGGTCTTGCGATCATTTTGAACTTGCCGCGACATACATGCTCCCGGATACAGTCCTGCACGTTCTGGGACAGCTGCGTAAGACCGTTCGCGGAATAACTCATGATGACTTCGGGGATGATTATGGATTCACCGTGGGAGAGCGGATAACGGAGCTTCTCATCCATAAGCCCCATCTGGAAGCGTGTGCTCCCGAACTGGTCCCTTTCCGCCTCGCATTTGAAACCGCCGCTGTATACATGGACGAAGGCGTAGGCGCTGCCGGCGTCTTCATTTGCAGAATGTTCGCATAAAATCGCCGCGCTGTTGTGCTGGTGAGAGGACATGCCTCTGCGGCTGCAGATGACCTGAGAAGTCTCGACAACAGGCGTCCTGCATATATTACGTTCCATCGCATGCCGCCCCTGGAACGTGATAAAGTCATACTTGCCGGTCACGAAATCGAGAACGGCACTCTGAGCTTTTAACACATAAATCGTGCCCTCGCCCTGATTTTCCAGGATCATTGCGCGGGTGATAATATCGAATTCGGGCAGTACGCCGTACAGCAAATGCGCGCGGACCCGGGTCACCGGATCCTCCATCGTGATTTCCAGTGTCTCGGACTCATCTTTCGACGCATAGACTGCCGGAAGGCCGGTAAGGCCATACTTGCCTTTTCTGATATCGTATCTGACAAATCGGAAGTCACAGGCATTGGAACCGTCCGCGTTTTCAATGATGACCGCAGGACTCCGAAAATCGCCGGTCGCGCTCGTAGGCAGTTCCTGAGGGATAAAATCCATGGAATACTTGCGGCTCGGGGTCGAATTTCCCGGCGTTCCGGAGAAACCTCTGTCACCGTAACTGATCAGATAGCTCATGCACCCGTCGGTCCGGCGGCCATAATAGAGATGCAGAAGAAAACCGTATGCATCGACCTGCATCTGATAAGTCGTATTTTCGGTATGGATGGTGAAAGTCCCGTCTTTTCTGCTATAGATGATGGCCATTCATATCTTCCTTTCAGTTAAAATATATTTCTATGCACCAGATGGCACATGTATTTTTACTACGTGTTAATCACCAAAATACCATGTTTCATAGTGCCATACAAGGTGTTATTTTCTATTCTTTGCATCTTCTTATTCTACATGTTATATTAGGTAAAAAAGAATCGTTGAAAGGGTACAATACATGGACGAAAGCAAACGTAATCGAATTCTTCTTGATCTCGGCTGGGCGCTGCTCACGACGGCAGCCTACACCCTGATCCAGCACCTTCTCGGCAGCTCCGTCACTCTGACGAGTCAGGTCGCGATTTTTATTGTTCTGTCAGCGCTTCTGCTGCTCAATGATTTCAAATGGAAGAATAACCCTCTCCGCAAGAAAGACAAGAAGGAGCCTGAAAAGAATATCAAGAGGCACATAAGAAAGTTGAAATGACAAGCGCGTTGGCTCATTGAGACAACGTGCTCATTCTCTGAAAGAAAGGATATGCATGTCGAAATTACTCACGTCCCGCGACCTTGCGCGGGTAGCCTGTTCATCCTGTGAGGGATGCGGCGACTGCTGCCGCGGCATGGACGATACCATCCATCTGGATCCATATGATCTGTACCAGCTTACAAAGCATCTGGGCAAGAGCTTCGATGAGCTGCTTAACGTACACATCGCGCTCCACGTCGAGGACGGCCTGGTCCTTCCTCATCTTCTGATGCTCGGGGACAACATCGCCTGCTCATTCCTGGGCCCTGACGGCCGCTGCCAGATCCACGACGCAAGACCGGGCTTCTGCCGTCTCTTCCCGCTTGGCAGGCGGTATGAGGACCGCTCGTTCGGCTACTTTGTCGTCGACGGCGCATGTCCCCATCCCTGCACAAAAGTGAAGATCAGCAAATATCTCGAGATCCCTGCCCTCGGAATCTACGAGCGCTACATAAACACCTGGCACTATTTCATGCGTGACGTGCAGGAACAGCTCGCTGCATCCGGCAGCGAAGAACTCATCCAGAGGACCGCCCTGCGCATTCTTGAGATCTTCTTCGTCACGCCATACGATACAGAGCGGCCTTTTTATCCCCAGTTCGAGGAGCGGATCGCGCCGTTTGTCTGATCCGAGGGGTTTGTTTATTACTCAACAAATAAAAAATGACAGTGAAATATACAAGTCTTGCCTGCGAGACTTGGCTCGGGATTCGGGTCAGCATTAGCCAACAGCTTCCAAACCGAATCCCTGCGGTCACCGCTTGCCCACCGCTAACGAGGCGAGGGTCATCTCACCCTGAGAAATAATTCCTATAAAATAACGACCAAGGGATCCCACACAAATTGATCCTAAGGCCCTTTTTTCATTTTGCACTTTTCGGATGTTGGCAGTCGATTCGTTTGAATTCACATCAATTGAGGTTCTATCATTTCTGTATCCTGCCCGCTTTTTTATTTTCTCATACTGAAAATCGCATCTTCCAGATCCAGCAGGTAGACATAATATACCGGCCCGTAGTTCGGGTCATTTACCAGATGTCCGAAATCATCGACCGTCTTTACGGTCCCATCCTTGCATATAATTCGGTACCGGACATAATCCATCCTATTCTCGTTCTCCGGCGATTCGAACTGCTGCACGGCGATCTCACTCTCCGACCTCTGAAGGTCGTCCGGGTGGACCAGACCCTTGAAGCTGTTCCCGATATAATCGCGGAATTCCTTTACGGTGTCACATTTGAACATTTTGGCAAGAGAATCGCTCGCATACAGGATCTTCTCATCTCCCTGGGCTTCATAGACAAAGAATCCGCCCGGCATGCCCTTGGCAAACTCCTCGAGCGCGAACATGAACTGATCTCTGTGCGGCACTTCCATCCCCTCTTCATAGAAGCAATAGTTGCCGCGTCCCTCATATTTTGAATTGTACAGCGCAATGTCCGCACTCTCCATGAGTTCGGTGAAATCACTTCCATGGTAAGGCGACATCGCGATCCCTACGGAGAAGGTGAAGGGCATGTTGATGTCGCTGACTGCATTTGCATGCTTAAGAGAATTGCGGAACGCCTCAAGCCGCATGCGCACTTCTGTCCGCGATGTGTTGGTATAAAAAACGACGAACTCGTCTCCGCCGAGGCGGAACACAATTCCTTTATCCGAGAATCGTCTCAGGATTTCCTGGCCGCTCTGAACAATGACGTGATCTCCCACAAGGTGTCCGTAGCTGTCATTGATTTTTTTGAAATGATCTCCGTCAAACACGAGAAATGCGCACACCTCGTCCGGGTGTTCCTCAATATACTCATTAATCCGCTTAACTCCGCCTCTGCGGTTCAAAAGACCGGTCATAGAGTCCTCTTCGGACAGCCTTGATAAACGGGCTATCAATTTTTCATGTTCCATAAAACGGCCTCCTTTCGGGTGTTGCGGTTTACTGACAACGGGTCACGCGGTATCCGGCCGCCATCGCCCCTTTGAGTTTACCACAAAATGTCCCGCGGGTGAACAATCAGCAAAAGTTTCTTTGACAACACCGCGCATATTTTGTCTGCGCGCCGGCTTTTGAGCGGCGTTTCCGCCTTTGCGGCCCTCGGCCGCTGTCGCGGTCCTCGGCTGCCATTGCCGCTGCGCTGAAAGGCAACTCTTGCCCTTGATTTGAGGGGCTTTTGCTGCTTTTGCGACTAAAAAGCAACAATGCGGCTCATTTTTTATTCAAGAGTTGCCTTTTTTCCATTCAAACTTCATCGGGTCTCGGGCAGAAGCAACTCATCGATAAGTATGAAGGTCATTTAGTTGCCTTTGAAAAAAGAAAGCAACTCAGGAAGCCGTACGAAGCGTTTTTGTTGCTTTTTTTTAATACAAAAGCAACAAATAGAATGTATTCAATGATTGCCAGTTGCCTTTGAAGCAAAGAAGCAACTATTTCTTTCAAAAAAGGCAATTCTGTTGCTTCATTTTCGCAATATAGTTGCTTCAGTAAATTGCGGTGACCAACGGTCGCGGTGCGCTTGTCTGACGGTCGACCGGCGACTACATTATTCCACGGTTTCATGACATGAGCCTCCGAAGCATAGGCGCTCTAGGCAAAGGGGCAAGACAGCTACCTGTAGCATTGTTTGCCAAGGCAGAGAACCTGCCATGTG
>JAZRKZ010000145.1:0-8346 GCA_045646565.1 Lachnospiraceae bacterium | reverse complement strand
AACAAGAACTCCATCAAGATCATCGGCGACAACACAGACATGTATGCGCAGGCTTACTTCGATTATGACTCCAAGAAGTCCGGCGGCGTCACAATGTCCCACCTTCGTTTCGGCAAGAAGCCGATCAAGTCTACCTACCTGATCCGTAAGGCAGACTTCGTCGCCTGCCACAACCCGGCATACATCCGCAAGTTCAACATGTCTCAGGAACTGGTAGACGGCGGCACATTCCTGCTGAACTGCTCCTGGAACAAGGAAGAGCTTGAAGACCACATTCCTCCGCAGGTCAAGAAGTTCATCTATGACCACAAGATCAACTTCTACACCATCGACGGCGTGAAGATCGGTATCGAGACCGGCATGGGCCCCACAAGGATCAACACCATCCTTCAGTCCGCATTCTTCAAGCTGGCGAACATCATTCCGGAAGAGGACGCGATCCGTCTTATGAAGGAAGCAGCTCAGAAGACCTATGGCCGCAAGGGTCAGGATATCGTCGAGAAGAACTGGGCAGCCATCGAAGAAGGCGCTAAGCAGGTCCGCGAGTTCGCGATCCCGGCTGAGTGGGCAAACTGCGAAGACGAAGGTCTCGACTATAAGCAGGTCACAGAAGGCAGAGAAGACGTTGTCAAGTTCGTCAACGGCGTACAGAATGCCGTATCCGCTCAGGAAGGCAACAACCTTCCGGTCTCCGCATTCCTTGACTATGTTGATGGTTCCACACCGTCCGGCTCCTCCGCTTATGAGAAGCGCGGTATCGCCGTCAATATCCCGATGTGGGATCCGGCGAACTGCATCCAGTGCGGCCGCTGCGCTTATGTCTGTCCGCACGCTGTCATCCGCACATTTGCTCTGACAGATGAAGAAGTTGCAGCCGCTCCGGAAGGCATCAAGGTACTTCCGCTCACAGGCATGCCGGCTTACAAGTTCTCAATCGGCGTCTCCGGTCTCGACTGCACGGGCTGCGGCTCCTGCGCGAACGTCTGCCCGGGCAAGAAGGGCAACAAGGCGCTCACAATGGTCAATATGGCAGCCAACGTCGACCAGGTACAGCCGTACTTCGACTATCTTGTAAATACACCTGAGAAGCAGGATGTCATCGACAAGTTCAAGATCGCCAGCGACAAGGGCAGCCAGTTCAAGAAGCCGCTCCTTGAGTTCTCCGGCGCATGCGCAGGCTGCGGTGAGACACCGTACGCAAGACTGATCACTCAGCTGTTCGGCGACAGAATGTATATTGCAAATGCAACTGGCTGCTCCTCCATCTGGGGCAACAGCTCCCCGTCCACACCGTACACAGTCACTCCGGAAGGCAAGGGCCCGGCATGGGACAACTCCCTGTTCGAAGACAACGCTGAGTTCGGTTATGGTATGTTCCTCGCTCAGAAGGCAGTTCGTGAAGGCCTGAAGACTAAGGTCGAAGCGATCGTGGCAGAAGGCGGCAAGGGCGCAGCTGAAGGCCAGAAGTGGCTCGATACATACAAGAACGGTGCTGAGAACGGCGCTGCTACAGACGCTCTCGTTGCGGCACTCGCTGATGTCGACACTGCAGAGGCGAAGGAAATCATCGAGAAGAAAGACTTCCTGAGCAAGAAGAGCCAGTGGATCTTCGGTGGTGACGGCTGGGCATATGATATCGGCTACGGCGGCGTTGATCATGTTCTTGCTTCCGGCATGGATGTCAACGTCATGGTATTCGATACAGAAGTTTACTCCAACACAGGCGGCCAGGCTTCCAAGGCTACACGTACCGGCGCTGTCGCTCAGTTCGCTGCAGCTGGTAAAGAGACCAAGAAGAAAGACCTTGCCGGCATGGCTATGACATACGGCTATGTCTATGTCGCTCACATCGCGATCGGCGCTGATTACAATCAGGCAGTCAAGGCGATTGCAGAGGCTGAGGCATATGACGGTCCGTCCCTGATCATCGCTTACGCACCGTGTATCAACCATGGTATCCGCAAGGGCATGGGCAAGTCCATCACAGAGGAAGAGCTCGCTGTCAAGGCAGGATATTGGTTCAACTTCCGCTTCAATCCGGATCTGGCCAAGGCCGGAAAGAACGCGTTCAGCCTGGATTCCAAGGAGCCGACAGACTCCTATCAGGATTTCATCGGCGGCGAAGTTCGTTACACATCGCTTATGCGCGCGAATCCGGAACGCGCGAAGGAACTCTTCGCAAGATCCGAGGAAGAGTGCAAGGAGCACTACGAGTATCTCAAGAGACTCGTCGAGGTCTACAAGGCATAATAATTGCATACAAAAAACAAGGAGGGGCACGCCGCAAGGCGTGCCTCTTTTTTAGAAGCAATTCGGAGCACAAAGTGCGGAGCGTTTTAGAAGCAATTCGGAGCACGAAGTGCGGAGCGTTCGTGGTCCGAAAATCAAAAGCAACTATATGGATCAACAGTCGGCAACTAAGTTGCCTTATTTTTTTGAAATAGTTGCTTTTGTCATCGAAAAGCAACATTAACATGATATTCTGAGCGGATAGTTGCTTTTTGATTTTCAAAAGGCAACTTTGAACTCGAATCTGACCTATAAAAATTGCCTCGTTTTTTCAAAGGCAACCAGAACCCAAGATTATGAGGGAAATAGTTGCCTTTGCTGCTTCAGGCTCCAGCTTACTCCATCCAAAAGGCAACTATGATCCTGAAAATTGCACGAATAGTTGCCTTGTTGTCCAAAAGGCAACTCTGTGCTCTGAAAATGAGAGGATCGGCTGCTTTACGAACTGCCAAAGCTGGATCGGCTGCTTTACGAACTGCCAAAGCTGGATCGGCTGCTTTACGAACTGCCAAAGCTGGATCGGCTGCTTTACGAACTGCCAAAGCTGAATTGGCTGCTTTTCGAACTGCCAAAGCTGAATTGGCTGCTTTTCGAAGTTGCAGGAACTGATACGGCATTCAGGCGGCGGAATGCTTCGATTCATGACGCAGCATTTGCAAAATCCGCTTAGATGTTGTATGATTCGATGATAAGTGTATCCTTATTTATGTGAGAGGTTCAAAGTGAAGCTGTTTGCCTGCGGCAGCGCAGGTCCAACGATACGAGGAAAAACTATGGCTGAAAAGAAACGTCCGACAGAAGGTGCAAAGCGCAGATTCCAGGATCCCGCGGAGAAACGTCCGGTGGCAGACGTAAAACGCAGATCCCAGGATTCCGCGGATGAACGACCGATCCCGAAGAACGTGAATCGAAGGAATAGGAAAAGAAAGTTGCCGGAAAGCCGCGCAGGACGCATATTGAAAAGAACACTGCAGGTCCTTCTGGGTATCTTTCTTGCGCTGTTCGTCATCGGGGCGACCTATGGGATCGTCCGGATCCGGCCGCTGTATATCAAGGCCAAAGAACAGGTCTACGATATCATCGCGAATATGAACACAGGCACTTTCCGTCGCCAGACCAACACATCCGTCTACGATAAGAACGGAGAATTGATCGGAAAACTGGGTTATGAGCACTATGACTATATCGATATCACAGAAATCTCCGATCTTATCCAGCAGGGATATATCGACGTTGAGGACAAGCGTTTCAAGTCCCATCACGGCGTCGACTGGATCGCGACCATCCGCGCAGGCCTTTCTCTGATCCGGCACGGCGGCCGCATCACGCAGGGCGGCAGTACGATCACACAGCAGGTCATCAAGAATAATCTGCTGACGACAGAGCGGTCCTTTGACCGAAAAGCACTGGAGATCCTGATCGCTTCCCAGCTGGAAAAGGAATATACAAAAGCGGATATCATGGAGTTCTATTGCAACAGTAACTACTACGGCAACAGCTGTTACGGAGTAGAAGGCGCTGCCCAGTATTATTTCGGTGTCGACGCGAACAGTGTCGATCTTGCCCAGGCGGCCATGATCGTCGGCATCAGCAATTCACCGAACAACTATAATCCTGTTGTCAACTACGATCTCTGCATGGTAAAAAAGGAGCGTGTGCTCGGCTACATGCTGAAAGCCGGACATATTACGCAGGAGCAGTACGACGAGGCGGTCAAAGAGCGCCCGGCAATTCTGCAGAAGAGCGACAATGTCAGCGGCAGGAGTTATCAGGCCACCTATGCGATCCACGATGCAGCCCTGCTCTACATGCGGCACAACGGCTTCGAATTCCAGTATACATTCAGCTCCAAGGAGGAGTACGAGGAGTACAAAGAAAGATACAGCGAGGAATACAACAGCGCTGCGGACCGTATCCGCGAGGGCGGTTTCAAGATCAACACATCCTTCGATCCCGACATCCAGGAACATCTCCAGAACGCGATCGACGGCACATTGGCCGGCGAGACGGATCTGCAGGATGACGGCAGGTTCGATCTGCAGGGTGCAGGCGTCTGCATAGACAACAAGACCGGCCAGGTCGTGGCCGTCGTCGGCGGCAGGGGAACGGACGATGAATTCAACCGCGCTTACCTTGCCAAGCGAGGGGCCGGTTCCGCCATCAAGCCGCTCGTCGTCTACGGGCCTGCCCTGAATGAGGGCGTCATCTCCCCCGCGACCATCTATAACGACGCGGAGATCAACATCAACGGCTATTCGCCCAAGAACTCAGACGGCCAGTACTTTGGAAACGTGACGGTGAGGGAAGCTCTCGCAAGGTCGCTCAATACTGTCGCCGCCCAGGTATTCACGGATACAGGCTCGCAGAGGGCATTGGGCTACCTCGGCAAAATGCAGTTCTCCAGCCTGTCCTTCGGCGACGCGTATAATACGGCGATCGCGCTCGGCGGTTTTACGAACGGCGTTACGGTAGAAGATATGTCGCGCGCTTACGCGGCGATTGCAAATGACGGCGTGCTCCGCGACAGCACCTGCATCCGGTCGATCGTCTCGGAAACCCAGGGCACGATCTATGATTATTCAAATGCAGAGAAGACGAAAATATTCAACGTCGACACATCCTTCATCCTGAAAGACATGATGCAGGGCGTCTTCAAGGAGGAGTTCGGTACCGGCGCGGCTATGAAGAGCGAAGAACAGTGTTTTGCGGGCAAGACCGGTACGACGAATGATAACCGTGACGGCTGGTTCGCCGGCTTTTCCACAAGCTACACGACCGTGATCTGGACCGGATGCGACACGCCGAAGAGCAATCCGCATCTGGCCGGTAACGAGTATCCGCTGGCTGCATGGTCGTCGTTCATGAACGCGATCAATACAGGCAGGGAGAAAGTCGAGTTTTCCATGCCGGATACCATCCTGCTGACAAATGCCGGCGGCGAGCAGATGAAGCCCGAGTACACGGAGAATATCTACGAAAGCCGCCCGGAAGGCTGGGACTATACCTCCGGCGAGCTCATCCGGAAAGTGGAGGAGAACGCCCGCATGCGCCGCATCGAGGAGCAGAAAGTGGCGGCGGAGAAACTCGTGCGGGAGTTCGAGGATTACCAGATCCAGAATGTCGACGACGCGCTCGCGCTCGACGACTATTATTACAGAGTCCTCGGCACGGTCAATGCGATCGAGGACGACGCGGAACAGACCCCGTTCAAGGAGCGCGCGGAGTACAAGTATTCTCTGCTCTCGGGCGATGTGAAGCAGAACTGGATCGACGCAATGAAGGCCGAGAAAGCGGCGGCTCAGGCGGAGCTGGATGCTGCAAATGCAGCCGAGGCCTCCGCGTCGAGCGAAGAAGCCATCGATATCATCAAGTCGCAGCGGATCCACTCGGTCAACGTCTATATAGACACACTGAACGAGCGGAGAGTGCTGACGGCGTCTGTGCAGAATCTGATATCCGGCGGTCAGGCTGCGCTCGCTATGTGCGCCGGCTATCCGGAATTCGAGGAGCTGAGCCTCAATCTCAACGCCGCGATCGCGTACGCGCAGGCTCTGCCGACAGAAGCCGAAATTGCAAGACAGCAGGCTGAAGCCGAGGCGGCCGCCGCACAGGCGGCGTCTCTCGCCCAGTCGAGCCAGGATCCGACGCCGACGCCGCTTCCTCTATATGACGATTAAACGCCCATGGTGATTTTCGGCGCTGCCCACAGATTGTCCGGCAGCGGGGAAATTGCCGATCATAGAATGAAAATTCAGAAAAGTACTGAGTGGAGGTCACATGAACTTATCAGAAATTATAAAATCCGGCGCTTACGAACATGTCCTGACTGAGGATCTTTCAGACATTCACGCCGCAGGGTACCTGCTCCGTCATAAAAAGAGCGGCGCCCGCGTGATGCTGATCCCGTCCGAGGATGACAATAAAGTCTTCAATATCGCGTTCAGGACCCCGCCGGAAGACTCCACAGGCGTCGCCCACATCATCGAGCATACCGTCCTGTGCGGATCAAAGGAATATCCTGTCAAGGACCCGTTCGTTGAACTGGTCAAGGGAAGTCTCAACACATTCCTCAACGCGATGACATACCCGGATAAGACCATGTACCCGGTAGCCAGCACCAATGACGCCGACTTCCGCAACCTGATCCATGTCTATCTGGATGCTGTATTCCATCCGAATATCTATCGGGAGGAAAAGATCTTCCGCCAGGAAGGCTGGCACTATGAGCTGCAGGGACCGGACGACGATCTCGTCATCAACGGCGTCGTCTACAACGAGATGAAGGGAGCTTTCTCGTCTGCGGACGAGTATCTTGATCACGTCGTGTTCAACGCCCTGTTCCCGGACACAGCCTACGGCGTCGAATCCGGCGGCGATCCGAAATACATTCCGGATCTGACTTATGAACAGTTCCTGAATTTCCACTCGAGATACTATCATCCGTGCAACAGCTATCTCTATCTCTACGGGGATATGGACATGGCGGATACACTGGCTTTCATCGACCGGGAGTATCTGTCCGCATACGACAAGATCGGGGTTGATTCGGAGATTCGGAGGCAGGAACCATTTGCACAGATGAAGCGCATCGAGGACGTCTATCCGATCTCCGACGAGGATGACGAGTCCGAGAACACATACCTTTCGTGGAATGTCGTCACCGGCGATCCGCTGAATATTAAAGAGATGATTGCGTACGCCGTTCTGGACTACGCGCTTCTTTCCATGCCCGGCGCGCCGGTCCGTGAAGCCCTTCTTGAGGCGGGTATCGGCCGCGACGTGTCAGGCGCCTACAATGACGGCATTCTGCAGCCGTACTTCACCGTTGTCGCCAAGGGCGCTGAGAAGGAGAATGCGGACCGCTTTGTGGAGATCATCCGGAACGTCCTTAAGGAGCAGGCGGAGAACGGGATCGATAAAAAATCTCTGCTTGCCGGTATCAATTACCTCGAGTTCCAGTTCAGGGAGGCAGATTACTCGACGTATCCCAAGGGTCTTATGTACAGCATCGATGTATTTGATTCCTGGCTGTACGACGAGAACGCGCCGTTCGTCAGCCTCAAACAGCTCGCCGCCTACGAGGCGCTGAGAGACGGCGTAGACAGCGGCTATTTCGAACAGCTCGTTAAAGAGCGCATTCTCGACAATCCGCACGGCGCGCTGGTCATCCTCTCGCCCGAGAAGGGACTTTCATCCCGCATCGCAAGGGAGGACGCTGAAAAGCTCGCCGCCTACAAGGCTTCTCTCACGGACGATGAGATCGAGGAGATCATCGAGCAGACCAAAGCGCTCAAAGCGTATCAGTCCGAGAGCAATACGCCGGAGGAACTTGCATGCCTTCCGATGCTGGCCCGCAGCGATATTCGGAAGGTCGCGCGCGACGTCTCCAATATTGAGCGCACGGTAGAAGGCGCTTCCGGCGACGGGACCCGGGTCGTCCTCCATAAGACGAACACGAACGGGATCGGCGATATCGAACTGCTCTGGGATGTCCACAATGTACCCAAGCGGCTGCTCCCTGCGATGGGCCTTCTGAAATCGGTCCTTGCAAATATGGACACCGCCTCCCACACCTACATGGACCTCAACAACGAGATCAACGCCAATACGGGCGGTATCACCTGCGGGATCTCCGTGTCGGACGACCTGCGGGTGCCGGGCACCTACAGCGCTTACTTCGGGATCCACTGCAAAGCCCTCTACAGCAAGATGGAGTTCGGCCTTTCCATGATCCGCGAGATCATTTGCGAAACAGACTTTTCAGACAGCCAGAGACTTAATGATATCGTCTCCATGATCACCGCGCAGACGCAGTCCACCATGCAGGCAGCCGGCCATGTGACGGCCCTTGGCAGAGTGCTCGGCTATTTCACAGCTCCGGGCGCGTTCTCGGACTATGTGAGCGGCATCGAGTTCTATAAATATATCAAGGACATTGCAGACAATTTCGAGGAGAGAAAGGCGGCTGTCACGGCGGATCTCAAAGAGCTCCTTGGCGCCATCTTCGACTCGAAGAGACTGCTCGTCGGCTATACCGCCGATGAGGCAGGATACGAG
>JAZRKZ010000144.1:0-4136 GCA_045646565.1 Lachnospiraceae bacterium | reverse complement strand
GCTCTATCCGGATATGACGGTGCGGGAGTATCTGACATTTGCCGCGGAACTTAAGAAAGTTCCCCGGAAGGAAGTGAAGATGGCAGTCATCCACGCCATGCAGGAGCTGTCGATCATGGATGTTGCGGACAGGCTGATCCGAAATCTCTCGAAGGGCTACAGGCAGCGTGTCGGATTTGCCCAGGCCCTCATCAACGATCCGGAGACGCTGATCCTTGATGAGCCGACGGTCGGTCTCGATCCGAAGCAGATCATTGAGATCCGGGAGCTTATCAAGTCGCTGGGCAGACGGCACACTGTTATTCTGAGCTCGCATATTCTTGCGGAAGTCAGCGAGATCTGCGATACAGTGCTGATCATGTCCCACGGAAGGCTTGTGGCGGCGGGGACGCCGAAGGAGCTTGCGGACGCCGCAGCCGGCCAGATCCATGTCACGATCACGTCGCCGGCGGAGATGACCGCCCTGCAGTCCGCGCTGGCGGATCTTCCCCGGGTCAAGGCTGCGAATCTTGCAGACGGCGAGGACGGCACAGTCACGGCAAGGCTGACATTCGACGGCGAGGATGACCCGCGGAAAGACATTATCGCGGCCCTGTCGGCAGCGGGCTGTCCGTATTACAGCGTGGATGTGAAGCGGGCAAGCCTCGAGGACGTATTCCTCGAGCTGACGGACAGTGAAGAGTATGAGGACGAGGAAGAACTGGGAGACCTTGAAGAAGAAGCGCAGGCAGACAGTGCTTCCGGGGAGGATGACGAATGAGAGCGATCTATAAAAAAGAAATAAGAAGCTACATGACATCCATGTCCGGAGCGATCGCCGCGGCCGTCATGATCCTGGTCGTCGGCTACATGTTCCGCTACTATAATCTGGCCTACGGGACGGCGTCGCTCGTCTTTACGGTATTTAATTCCAACCTGATTTTTTATATCGTCGTGCCCGTGCTCACGATGCGCACGTTCACCGATGAGCGCCGGCAGAAGACCGATCAGATGCTGCTTTCCGCTCCGGTGTCGATTCCCGGGATCGTGCTCGGGAAATACTTTGCCCTGGTAACGGTGTTTGCGATCCCGATCCTTTTGATGTGCATACTGCCGCTTATTCTGATTCCGTTCGGCGGAGGATCGATGACAGGGACTGCGTATCTGTCCATTCTTGTCTTTTTCATGATGGGCTGCGCGTACCTTTCCGCCGGCATGTTCATCTCATCGCTCACGGACAATCTGATTATTTCGGCGATCGGCAGCATTCTTTTTGTCTTTGTGACAATGATCATTCATAACGCTTACTCGATGATGTCTTCTTCGAACTTTGCGTCGCTGCTGTTCTTCATCATTCTGTCCATCCTTCTGGGCGTTGTGGTCTATGTGATGACGAAATTCTACTGGGCGTCTCTGGGGGTGATCCTTTTGTGCGCGCTTGCTGCATTTGCAGCGTTCATGGTGAACCCGGACTGGTTCGGAGGCAAATCCGAGGCAGTACTTTCTGTGTTCGATTTCTTTACGCATTTTAAGTCCTTCGCGTACGGATCTTTCAGCATACCCGATCTGGTCTATTTCGTGTCGGCGGCAGCCGTCGGCATCGTGCTGACAATCGCCGGGATCCAGAAGAGAAGATGGTCTTAAGGAGGTGCCGGCATGAAGAAAAAAATTGACATGAAAACTCTGACGAACGGCTCGTATTCGATGGCTCTCACAGCGATCATCATTGCGGCCATCGTCGTTGTCAACCTGATCGTACGGGCTCTGCCCGCCGACATGACGACGTTCGACACATCCTACAACAAGCTGTTCACGATCGGGGATACGACCCGGGAGGTGCTTGACCGGCTCGATCAGGATGTCACGCTGAACTTTATCACGAAGATCGGCTCGGAGGATGAGCGCATCGAGAATCTGCTTGAGTCCTATGCGGCCGCTTCCGACCATATCCGGCTCAAAAAGGTGGACCTCGTGGCCAATCCGACGTTCACGAAGGAGTATACGGATGCAAATGTCGCCGCCGGCAGCGTCATCGTCACCTCCGGCAGCAAATCAAAGGTCGTCGACAATTCGAGTATCTATGTCGACAATTATACGACCTATAAGTCCTTCTTCGACGGAGAGGGTCAGATCACATCGGCGATCGCCTATGTCAGCGCCGCAGTAAGCGGCAGCGTCTGCTACACGACAGGCCATAATGAGATCGCGCTGTCGGCGTCGATGACGGACACGCTCGAGAAGGCAAATATCACCGCGTCCCCGCTGAACCTTCTGAGCTCGCAGATCCCGGGCGACTGCAAAGCCCTGATCATATTTGCGCCGGGCAGCGACTTTACAGCGGATGAAGCGGCCAAAGTCAAAAAGTATCTGGAAAACGGCGGCCACGCGCTGATCGTCACGCTGGCGACAGGCAAAGGAATGCCGAATTTTGAGGGGATTTTAAAAAGCTACGGCGTGAGTGCGGTCGACGGCTACGTGATCGAGGGCGACCCGGATTACTATACGGAAGTTCCGTACCTCCTTCTGCCGGTCGCGGGAGTGAACTCCGAAGTGACGAAGAACGTGAGGGGAATCAATCTGGTGTATGGATTTGCCCAGGGCATCGAGACGGCAGAGAGCGAGGATCTGAACGTGATCGCAACGCCGCTCTTTACGACGTCTGCGAAATCCTACAGTATATCGCTGGATTCACAGACGATGGAGAAATCGTCGACCGACCGGCAGGGACCGTTCGCTTTGGGCATGCAGATCGAGGAGACGCTTTCTACCGGATCCTTCGGCAAGGCGGATATCGATCTCGAAGGCGACGACAAGAAGGATACGGCGGAGAACAAAGGCATCACAAAGATCCTGTACTATACATCGCCGTGCCTCTTCAGCTCGGACGCCCTGTCCTCGCTGCTTCAGATGTATGTGGAAATGCCGGAGGGCAATATGAAGCTCTTTGCCGATTCGATCACATATCTGACGGATCAGGAGGTGACGGTATCGATCGAGGCGAAACCGATGGAGGAACCGAAGATCACGGTGTCAGCCGGCAAGCAGGCGCTGATCGGAAATGCGATCATGTTCGGTCTGCCGGCTCTGATCCTGACCGCCGGCATCGTGGTGACAGTGAGAAGACGCCGCAGGTGATGAAGGAGTAAACAGATGAAGAAAATAAAAGTGCTTGCAGCCGCGGCTACTGTCCTCGCGCTTTTGATCGGCGTTTTCTTTCTGGTCAGCTGGCGCGCGAAAGTCAGGGAGAAGGAGCAGCAGGTCAGGTATGACACGCTGTTCGACCTGACGGCGGAAAAGATCAGCCGGATCGCCTGGAAGACGGCGGATGGGAAAGAGTATGCATTTGCAAGAAAAGACAGTACGTGGACGTATGAATTTGACGATGCGTTCGCTGTCAATCAGGACGCGGTCAACCTTCTTTCTTCCGGCATGACGGGCGTTTCCGTCTATCAGACGATGGAGAAAGTCACGGACCTTGCGCAGTACGGACTCGATACGCCGGCTTATACGGTCAGTGTGACGGACCGGGACGGAAAAACGGTCACGGCCCTCATCGGAAATAACAACGAGACGGCGGGATCCGTCTACGCGATGTATGAGAACGATCCCGCGACGGTGTTGTCTGTCCAGCCCTCGATCAAGTCGGCCCTTGGGAAGACGTTGGGGGACTTTGAGCAGGTTTCGGACAGCTCCGTCAGTGCGGACAGTGAATCGTAAAGCAGGCATTGCCCCGGCAATGGAGGGCCTGTCGCATTTAGGAGAGTCTAATGCGACAGCCCTTTTTTCGTGGGTGCGGAGCCTGCCGACGGCAGCTTCGGCAAACATGGGGAAATCTTACGGAGGAACTACCGTTGACAGGCCGTATCTGTTATAATGACATGGATAGTATGACCCGCATTGTGAGCGCACGGATGCGTATTTGAACACGGGGAGGACGATTACATGTTAAGGATAGGAAGCGGATATGATGTCCACAGACTTGTCACGGGACGAAAACTCATCATCGGCGGAGTAGATATTCCCTATGAAAAAGGACTGCTCGGCCACTCCGACGCGGATGTTCTGCTGCATGCGATCATGGACGCGCTGCTCGGAGCGGCGGCCATGGGAGACATCGGGCTGCATTTTCCGGATTCGGCATGGGAGTATGAAGGGGC
>JAZRKZ010000143.1:0-8164 GCA_045646565.1 Lachnospiraceae bacterium | reverse complement strand
GCCATGTCGTTCTGTGGGCCAAGGAGTTGCAAAGCTGTATTGTCTTCCTAAGACCGCTTGGCCTCCGACTTGTTTCTGCAAGGGCTCCGGCTGGATCGAAATCCTCGGCTGCGGCATGGTCCACCCGCACGTTCTTGAAATGTGCGGCATCGACCCTGAAGTCTACACCGGCTTCGCTTTCGGCGTCGGCCTTGAGAGAATCGCTCTCCTCAAGTACGAGATCGATGACATGCGCCTTCTCTATGAGAACGACGTCAGGTTCCTTAGGCAGTTCTGATCTTGACTGATCTTTGCGCATGCGGCCATGCGCTGTGAACTCTATGAGATCGACGTCAGGTTCCTTAGGCAGTTCTGATCCTGACCGGTCTTTGCGCATGCGGCCATGCGCTTTATAAGTATGAAATAAGAATCGAGGATATGTATGAATACATCACTTTCATGGATCAAAAGATATGTTCCGGACCTTAACGTGACAGCAAGAGAGTACGCGGACGCGATGACTCTCTCCGGGACCAAGGTTGAAAATTATGAGGAGCTTGACAGGGATCTTGACAAGATTGTCGTCGGCGAAGTCCTCACCTGTGAGATGCATCCGAACTCGGATCATCTCCATGTATGCACAGTCAATGTCGGCGCGGATGAACCGCTCCAGATCGTCTGCGGCGCCCCGAACGTTGCGGCAGGGCAGAAGGTCCCGGTCGTTCTCGTCGGCGGACGCGTCGCCGGCGGCCATGACGGTTCGAAGACACCCGGCGGTATCACGATCAAGGCCGGCAAGCTCCGCGGTGTCGAATCCTACGGCATGATCTGCTCCATCGAGGAACTCGGCAGCACACACGAAATGTACCCGGAAGCCCCGGAAGGCGGCATCTATATCTTCCCGGAAGACACTGAGATCGGTGCGGACGCCATCGAGCTGCTTGGCCTGCACGATGCAATCATCGAATACGAGATCACATCGAACCGCGTCGACTGCTACAGCGTTCTCGGTATCGCCCGTGAAGCAGCGGGAACCTTCGGCCTTAAGTTCCACAAGCCGGAGATCAAGGTCACCGGCAACGATGAGAAGGCCTCTGATTATATCGATGTCGAAGTCATTGACACAGACCTGTGCCCGCGCTACACAGCAAGGGTCGTCAAGAATGTCAAGATCGGTCCGTCCCCGAAGTGGATGCAGAGATGTCTTGCTTCCAACGGCATCCGCCCGATCAACAATGTCGTCGATATCACGAACTATATCATGGAAGAGTACGGCCAGCCGATGCATGCTTTCGACTATGAGACGATCGCGGGCCACAAGATTGTTGTGAAGCGCGCCTGTGACGGCGACGTCTTCACCACCCTCGACGGCCAGGAAAGACATCTGGATCACGATGTCATCATGATCTGCGACGCTGAAAAGCAGGTCGCGATCGGCGGTATCATGGGCGGCGAGAATTCCATGATCACAGACGATGTCCAGACAGTCCTCTTTGAGGCAGCCTGCTTCAACGGGACCAATATCCGCCTCTCCTCGAAGAGAATCGGTCTGCAGACAGACGCTTCCCAGAAATTCGACAAGGGTCTCGACCCGAACACGACGATGGAAGCCATCAACCGCGCATGCGAGCTCATGGAAGAGTTCGGCGCGGGCGAAGTCGTCGGTGGCTATGTCGACGCTTACGCCGGTAAACGCGGAAGCACAGAAGTTCCGTTCGAGCCGGAGAAAATTAATGCGCTGCTGGGGACTTCATTTGCACCAGAAGAAATGATCAGGTACTTCGAAGCGGTCGATCTCATGTATGACGCCAAAAAGAATGTCGTCGTTGTCCCGAGCTGGAGACAGGACGTCCTTCGCACATGCGATCTGGCCGAGGAAGTCGCAAGATTCTCCGGCTACGACAAGATCCCGACGACCCTGCCGCAGGGCGCCGCGACAGCCGGCAAGCTTCAGTTCGACCAGAGAGTGCTTTCTCTCGCCCGCGACGTCGCTGAAGACTGCGGATTCAATCAGGCATATTGCTACTCCTTCGAGTCACCGAAGGTATTCGACAAGCTGCGTCTTGATGCGGACGATGTGCTGAGATCCGCGATCGAGATTGCAAATCCGCTCGGCGAGGATTTCTCCATCATGAGAACGACCTCCCTGAACGGTATCCTGACATCTCTGGCGACCAACTACAACCGCCGCAACAAGTCTGTCAGACTCTATGAGCAGGGCAATATCTACCTGCCGAAGGCACTTCCGCTTGTGGATTTGCCGGACGAGAGGATGCAGCTGACATTTGCAATGTACGGCGAAGGCGATTTCTTCGACCTGAAGGGCGTTGTTGAACTGCTCCTTAACAAGCTGGGCATGGACAAGAAGGCCGCTTACACGAAGGATGTCAAGAAGAACTACCTGCATCCGGGCCGCCAGGCTCAGATCTGCTACGATGGCAGAAGAATCGGCGAGATCGGCGAGATCCACCCGATGGTCGCCAAGAACTACAACATCGGCGACAGAGCTTATGTTGCAGTCATCGACATGCCGACGATCTATCCGTATGCATCGTTCGACAGAAAGTACCGCGGAATCGCGAAGTATCCGGCTGTCTCGAGAGATATCTCCATGATCGTTCCGCACAGCGTCACAGCTGCCGAGATCGAGGCGATTCTCGAGCAGAGAGGCGGCAAGCTTCTTGAGAGCTACCACCTGTTCGATATTTATGAGGGCCCGGGTATCCTGCCAGGATTTAAGTCCGTTGCTTACAGCCTGACCTTCCGCCACAAAGATAAGACCATGGAGGAGGCAGAGATCGTCTCCGCTATGAATAAGATCCTGAACGGTCTTGATAAAATCGGGGCCAAACTCAGACAGTAAAAATATGAAAACATCTGACTTTTATTATGATCTGCCGGAGGAACTGATTGCTCAGGATCCTCTGGCAGATCGTTCATCATCAAGACTTCTGCACCTTGACCGGGCGACCGGCGAGGTCACGCATGATACTTTTAAAAATATTGCGGACTATCTTGAGCCCGGGGACACGCTCGTCATCAACGACACAAAGGTCATCCCGGCCCGTCTCTACGGAGTGAGAGAGGGGACGCTCGGCAAGGTCGAGATCCTTCTACTCGTCCGCAAGGGAGCCGATCTCTGGGAGTGCCTTGTAAAGCCCGGTAAGAAATGCCGGGTCGGGACAAGGATCCTCTTCGGCAGCCCGGACGGAACTGCGGAGAACTGTCCGCTCATCGGTGAGATCACTGATATTGTGGCGGAGGGCAACCGTCTGATCCGCTTCCACTTTGACGGGATTTTCGAGGAAGTTCTGGATTCTCTCGGCGAGATGCCGCTTCCCCCGTATATCCACCACAAGCTCGAAGACCGCACGCGCTACAACACGGTCTACGCGGAGCATGACGGATCGGCAGCCGCGCCGACGGCCGGCCTTCATTTCACGAAGGAGCTTCTTTCCGAGATTGAAAAGAAGGGGATCAACATCGCGCACGTGACTTTGCACGTCGGTCTCGGCACGTTCCGGCCGGTGAAGGTCGACAATGTACTCGACCATCACATGCACTCGGAATTCTTTATTGTTCCGGAGGAGACAGCTAAGATCGTCAACGAGACGAGAGCGGCAGGCCACAGAGTCATCTGTGTCGGGACCACGAGCTGCAGAACGATTGAATCTGCGGCAAGGCAGCAGGAAGATGGGACCTGGGAGCTCGCACCCGTGAGCGGCTGGACCCAGATTTTCATCTATCCGGGCTATGAATTCAAGCTTATGCAGGGGCTGATCACAAACTTCCATTTGCCGGAGTCGACGCTGGTGATGCTGGTGTCGGCATTTGCAGGAAGAGATCACGTCCTGGCCGCCTACGAGGAAGCAGTCAGCAAGAGATACCGCTTTTTCAGTTTTGGCGACGCAATGGTAATTATATAAAAGGAAGGCCAAATGGGGCGTTCAACGAATTTATAAAAGCAACGCCAAATACGGCGTTCAACGAATCGATAAAAGCAACGCCGAATACGGCGTTCAGCGAATCTACTGACAGTCCGGCAAAGCGCACGTGTGCTGCGCAGGGAGGTAATACACATGACATTTGAAACCATCGGTTTTGTGGGGCTCGGCCTCATCGGCGGCTCTGTCGCGAAGGCAATTAAAAGGGTCCACCCTGAAATCACGATCGTCGGCTACAACAGGAACCGGTCTGTTCTTGACGCTGCGTCAGCTGATGGCATTGTCGATATTAAGAGTGACGAGACGCTGGGCGCATTTGCATCCTGCGATCTGATCTTTCTCTGCGTGCCGGTCGTCACTGCGCTGGATTTTATGGACCGGCTCCGGTACATCAAGAAGGATGGGGCTATCCTCACGGACGTCGGCTCCGTGAAGACGGGCATTCACAGGTTCGTGGAGGAGGAAGGCCTCACCGACTGCTTTATCGGCGGCCATCCGATGGCAGGATCCGAGAAGACCGGCTACGCGCACTCGTCAGACCGGCTCATTGAGAACGCCTGGTACATCCTGACGCCCGCGGGCGACGTCGACGTACATGTGATCAGCGACTTGTCGGAGTTCATTTCTTCACTCTCCGCGCTGCCGCTCGTCATGACCTATGAGGAGCATGATCATGTGACGGCGGCGATCAGTCATTTGCCCCATGTTATCTCTGCATCTCTGGTCAACCTGGTCCACGATCAGGACGGACCGGAGCATTATATGAAAATGATCGCGGCAGGCGGTTTCAGGGATATCACCCGTATCTCCTCATCCTCACCGCAGATGTGGCAGGAGATCTGCCTCGACAATCCCGACAATATCTGCGCGATGATGGACGCCTACATCTCAAAGCTCATCGATTACCGGCTGGCTATCCGGAATGAAAATGCAGACGAGCTGCTCAAAATCTTCACCGACTGCAAGGACTACCGCGACAGCTTCGACACAGAGCCCAAGGGCTCGCTGCCGGCGGAGTACAGGATCTATGTGGATATCGCCGACGAACCGGGCGCAATCGCTCAGATCGCGACAATGCTCGCTATGCACAATATTTCCATCAAGAATATCGGTATCGTGCACAACCGGGAATTCGAACAGGGCGTTCTCCGCATCGTCTTCTACGAGAAGAAGGCGAGAGAGTCCGCTACCGGCGTGCTCAAGGAGCGCAATTATTTCGTCTATGAGGGGTGATCGTACATGTTGATTGAACACGCTGTCGCACTGCGCGGGACCGTGGTTGTCCCCGGCGACAAATCCATTTCCCACAGAAGCGTCATGCTCGGCTCGATTGCCGAGGGCACGACCACTGTGCACGGTTTTCTGCCGAGCGCGGACTGTCTGGCGACGATTGCCTGCTTCCGGAAGATGGGGATCGAGATCGAGGAAAAACCCGGCGTTCGCAATTACATCCTGCGGATTACGGGCAAAGGCCTGCACGGTCTCACGAAGAGTCCGGACATGCTCGACGCGAAGAACAGCGGTACGACGACCCGGCTCATGGCCGGAATTCTTGCCGGCCAGCCGTTCGACTCGTTCATCACCGGCGACGCTTCCCTTCGGAAACGTCCGATGAAACGAATTATCGATCCACTTTCGGAGATGGGCTGTCAGATTGTTTCTGCAAATGACGACAACTGCCTCCCCCTCAAAATCTCCGGCGGTAAGCTGAACGCGATCCGGTATCACAGCCAGGTGGCGTCTGCGCAGGTAAAATCCTGTGTCCTGCTCGCCGCCCTCTACGCCGAGGAGCCGACTTTCTTCTTCGAACCCAGTCTCTCACGAAATCATACGGAGCTGATGCTCAGCGCTTTCGGGGCCAATCTGAAGATCAAAAACGATGTCCGCACCGGCGAAAAAGGAGTCATTCTGTATCCGGGCACGATCCTGCGCGGGCAGAACATCAAGGTGCCGGGAGATATCTCATCGGCTGCCTACTTCATCGCGGCCGGACTTCTCGTCCCGGGCTCCGAGATCAAGCTGAACGGCGTCGGCATCAACGAGACGAGGGATGGAATCCTGCGCGTTGTGAAGGCTATGGGCGGCGACGTGCGCCTGCTCAATGTCCACATGGAAGGCCGGGAGCCGGTCGCCGACATTGTCGTCCGCTCATCTGAGCTCAAAGCCTGCGATATCGGCGGGGATCTCATTCCCACCCTGATCGACGAGCTGCCGATCATTGCCGTCATGGCGGCCTGCGCAAGCGGGATCACCCACATCCGCGACGCTGCGGAACTGCGTGTGAAAGAGTCCGACCGGCTGACCCTCATCGTGGAGAGCCTGCGGGCCATGGGCGTCACCGTGACAGAAACGGAGGACGGCATGGATATCTACGGAAGAGCTTCCGCGAAGGACCGGGTAAGACGTCCCGGAAAGCTCGGTCTCCTTACCGGTGCCGAGATCGATCCTCATCTCGACCACCGTATGGCTATGGCGTTCTCGGTCGCCGGCCTTATATCCGATACGCCGACAACGATCCGGGATGCGGGGTGCGTCAGCGTGTCTTACCCGAGGTTCTATCAGGATCTTGATATGCTGCGGATCGTGTGACATTTGCATGCGTTGCGGCTTTTTGGCGGATCTTGGTGTGCTGCGGGTCGTGTGACATTTGCATGCGCTGCGGCTTTTTGGCGGATCTTGGTGTGCTGCGGGTCGTGTGACATAAGCTTGCGCTGCGGCTTTTGGCGGACTTTAGTGTGTTCGCGGCCGGCAAGAGGCGCGACTATTATTGATTTATTAATATATTGAACTTGAATATTTGTTTTAGTTTTAGTAGAATACTGTCATAATCGGTTTTTTTGGGAGGTAAACATGAACGTTTATAAAACAGACAAAATCCGCAATGTCGTCTTACTTGGTCACGGCGGAGCAGGCAAAACAACAATCGCGGAAGCGATGGCGCACCTGACAGGCATTACCAGCCGTATGGGTAATGTCACAGACGGCAACACCATCAGCGACTATGACAAGGAAGAGATCAAGAGAAAATTCTCGATCAGCTCCACAGTCGTTCCGGTAGAATATAATAAAGTAAAGATCAACGTCCTCGACACACCGGGTTACTTCGACTTCGTCGGTGAAGTAGAAGAAGCAGCAGGCGTCGCTGACGCAGCCGTTATCGTTATCTCCGGTAAGGACGGCGTCCAGGTCGGTACAGAGAAGGCATGGGAGATCTGCGAGAAGAATAACCTTCCGCGTTTCTTCTTCGTCACAAACATGGACAACGGCGACGTTTCCTACCGTACACTGATCGAAAGCCTTCAGGACCTCTATGGACCGAAGATCTCCCCGCTGGCACTGCCGGTGCATGAGAATGGCAAGTTTGCAGGATTTGCAAGCGTTGTTGCTCAGGAAGCCTTCAAGTTCGTCGGCAAGGATCAGCATCAGTCGATCGGCATGCCGGATGAAGTTGCTGACCAGGTAGAAGAGTACAGAGAAGCCCTCATGGAGAATGTCGCTGAGACATCTGAGGAGTTCATGGAAAGATATTTCGGCGGCGACGAGTTCACAACTGACGAGATCAACGAAGCGATCTCCACAGGCGTAGCCGACGCCTCCATCGTTCCGGTATTCCTTGGTTCCACAACGAACCTTCAGGGTATCACGAACCTTCTTGACAACATCGTAGCTCTGTTCCCGGCTCCGTCCAAGCTTACTGCTACAGGCAAGGCTCAGAAGACAGACAGCGATTTCGAAGCCAACTATGACCCGTCCAAGGAAAAGACAGCTTATGTATGGAAGAGCATTGCTGACCCGTTCATCGGTAAGTACAGCTTCATCAAGGTCATGTCCGGTGTTCTTAAGTCCGATGACACAATGTATGACATTCAGAAAGAAAGCGAAATCCGTATCGGCAAGCTGTATATCATGAGAGGCAATAAGGGACAGGAAGTCCCGGAGCTTCGTGCAGGCGATATCGGTGCTCTCGCTAAGCTCGGCGATGTAAATACAAGCGATTCCCTTTCCACCAAGGCGAACCCTATTCTCTACGCTCCGACAGTACTTTCTGTACCGTACACATGCAAGAGATACAGAGCCGTCAAGAAGGGTGAGGAAGATAAGATTGCTTCAGGTCTTAACAGACTTGCAGAAGAAGACCTCACAATCGCATACACAACAAACACAGAAACCAAAGAACAGATCATCACAGGTCTCGGCGAGCAGCATCTTGACGCTGTTGTTACAAAGCTCAAGACAAAGTT
>JAZRKZ010000142.1:0-12254 GCA_045646565.1 Lachnospiraceae bacterium | reverse complement strand
ACACGACATTGCCCTCGATATGGCCCGGATCCTCGATGCGCAGGTGCTGCGGATCCGTGAACATCTTACCGTTGACCTGCTTCTTGACAGTCTTTGCCGTATCGGAGAGGTAAATGCAGTTGCCGAGAGACTTGCTCATTTTGGCCTTGCCGTCGACGCCGGGCAGGCGGCGCTGGGTCGCATTCTCCGGGATCACCGCCTTCGGAAGGACAAGCGTCTCGCCGTAGATACGGTTGAACTTCTCCACGATCTCGCGAGTCTGCTCGAGCATGGGGAGCTGGTCTTCGCCGACGGGGACTATATTTGCATCAAATGCAGTGATAACCGCCGCCTGGGATACCGGATAGGAGAAAAATCCTGCCGGCAGGCCTTCGTCCGCAAATCCCCGCATCGCGATCTCCGCCTTGACGGTGGGATTGCGGGAAAGGCGGGCGGTCGTGACCAGATTCATATAATAGAATGTCAGCGAATGCAGAGCCGGCAGTGTCGATTGGATGCAGAACGTCACCTTGTTCGGATCGAGGCCGACAGACAGATAATCCAGAATGACATTGACGATGTTGTCCCTGATCTTGCCGGGGTTATCGGCATTGTCCGTCAGCGCCTGGTCGTCGGCGATCAGAATATAGATCTCATCGAATTTTCCTGAATTCTGTAATTCGACGCGCCGCTTTAACGAGCCGACATAATGGCCAAGGTGCAGTCTGCCCGTTGGACGGTCTCCGGTTAATATAATCTGTCTGTTGTCCTTTATCATGAAAAAATCCTCCTTGCGAAGCTTATGCCGTCATAAATAAACATGAATAAAATGGTTCATACTCTGCCATTCCTGACCATTTTAACATGGACCGACCTCATCAACAACTAAATATCAGCGGCAATATGTAAGACACGTTCCGACGCCTGTTCCCTCGCAAGTCGGGCGTACACATCCGCGCTGTGATGGTTCCTTGCGATCTCTCCGGGCGTGAGCTGCCTTACCGCCCCGGCCGGCGATCCCAGAATCAGCGACCCCTCCGGAAAGTCTTTCTTCTGCGTGACGAGCGCTCCCGCGCCGACGATCGAGTTCTTTCTGATCCGGGCTCCATTCAGTATAATCGCCCCCATACCGATGACGACGTTGTCCTCGACCGTGCAGCCGTGAAGGATCGCGCTGTGGCCAACCGTCACGCCCTCACCAACACTCACGGGATAGTTCTCATCGACATGGATCATGACAAGGTCCTGGATATTTGAATTCCTGCCGATCGTGACCGACGCCATCTCGGCGCGGATAACGGCATTGTACCAGACGCTGCTGCCCTCTTCCAGTGTGACGTCCCCTATGATCCTGGCCCCGTCGGCGATAAAGACGGAAAGGTCTCTTTTCACCATCTGTTCTCCTCCTAAAACTTCTGATACAGAAAAGTATAACACATCTGTCTGCTGAATCCAGCACCACATTTCAGGCCTCCCTGCCTTCAGCCAGACCATTCTCGCCGAAAACCGCTGCGCGTACATGCGGGCTGTTCGGGACTATTGTGATGATGACCGGGCACTGCCCAGCCGCTTCTTTGCCATCGGCCTTCCCAGGATACCGAGGTCTACGAAACCAACTTTCATTTTCAGTTCCTCCTTCGTTTTGATGTGTGCTTAATTGAATCAGAATTAAGCGTCTCGTGTTGTTTCGTATGTGTAAATTATAAAAAATTACTCCTTTTCGAAACAGAGAAAACTATATTTCATGCGGGAGGTGCACGGCGTGAAACGACACCCTTTATGTGAGCTGGCGGGTGACGCGCCGGCAGGTTCAAATTTTTCTCTCCGCGTCCTACACATGACTAGGGGCAGTGCCGACGCGGCACGCAAAACAGGCGGAAATAACAAAATCACCTGCCGGCTGGGATTGCGGCAGGTGATTTCTAAGAAATTTGATCAATTCACGTGTCAAAACGGGCATATTTTCGGTGCGCAAGCAGTCACTTACGCTGAAATATGTCATATGGCGTGCCGGAAGACCTTGAAATCAGGCTCTTTCGGCGGTCGATTTTTCCAAATATCGGGGTTAGTAGCCGACAACTCGCCGGCAGTATAAAAATCCCTCTCCGTGTCCTTGACACGGGGAGGGATTCACCCCTGGTGATACCTTCGCACGCCTCCCTCGCCGTTCGATTCCCGCCGCTGTCAAAAAAAGGCCACGCCACTTGCGCGGCATGGCCTTTTTCTATGGACCTGATTCAACTTTAATCGAACCAATTAAGCTTCTGATTGTAACCACTTCTGTGTTCGGCGTTCTGGCCAGACGGTCAGCAATTGGGTAATTCATCGAGGAGGCTTTGTACCTCCTCTTTTTGTTGCATATTATCAACCGCGAAAATATTTTTACATATTTACAAATATCCTATTGACATATTTACAAATATGTGCTAATATATAATTGTAGCAAGGGAACGGCAGGAAAGGAGAAAACAAGATGGAGACCAACGACATGTCAGTATTCAAATCTTATTTAAGAAATCTTCTTAGAAGGCTTAAGGAGCTTGAAAAAGCTTTCAATGCTAAAGATGAAGAAAAGGTCAAGGAACTGATCAGAGAACTTATCGAAGATACACAGAGCGGAATTGAAGATTAAATAAAATAAAGGAGACCTCAGGGGGCGGATACCAAAGCAATCCTGCCGACCGCCCCCCTTGGTAATAACTATCATACGGCAGGAAAAAGTAGGAGTCAAGAGCATGGCAGAAGGCAAAAAGGCATTTGATCAGATCAAGTATCAGAACGAGTTCAACAAAAACAGGTATGACCGGATCACCATTCTGGTTCCAAAGGGCAAAAAAGCTGAATGGACAGAATTGGCTAAAGCTGAAGGCATGAGCCTTACGGCTTGGATAACGAAACAGATAGAGAAATAAAAAAAGGGGCGGTGATGAACCGCCCCTCGCACTGTCCTAACTCGATTCGTTCGAGTTTGACTCGAATAAAACTCGAATAAAACTCGAATCGTTGAGTTAGATGTTGAATTGTGTTGAATTGTGTTGATGTATCTTGCGACTATCTCGTGATTATCAGCTGTAAATCACGAGTTGTGCAAGCTTTGTGCAAGTTACCGGCAAGTTAGCGTTGAGTTATTCAAGTAATGATAATTGTAATTACTTTTTACACACTTGCAAGGCACTTGGACGACACGAAACCATGCACATATTTATCATTGGCTTTGATGCGTACATAATACCAGATCACACCGTTTTTCGCCTTGACGGAATCGCAGACGTCGACCATGTTTCCCTTCGCCAGCTGAGGATATGATTTGATGTTAGGATATTCCGTGCCTGCATAAACACGGACATTACAGCCGGTCGTTGCTTTTGCCACCCACTTCGGAGATTCATCCAACTTTCCGGAGCTCTGCTTCGGCTCTTCCTTGAAACCGGTAAACGCACAATAGAAGGACTTTGCCAGCCACTGGTCAAAGTCCACATTCGTGAACGGCTGCGCACTGTTAATACGATCCTGAGATCCCATATCGTACTTGCTGCATGTTTTTGTGACGTGATCATAATCTGTCACGACAAATGCGTGCCATGCAGCTGTGGGCTGCGCCGTGCCGTCAGCCTTGAAAAGAATGATATCGCCACCCTTGATCTTGCTCTGATCAGTGACCTTCTTAAGCCCCCACTTAGTAAGGTATGTTTCCATATGCCCTACAGTGATACCGCCCTTAGGCTGGTCGGTGAATCCAAGGTCATACATGGCCTTGGCGATCAGACGATCACAGGAGATTATCTTGTCAGACGTCGGCGGCGTTGCCAGGCTGTTGCCATAAGAGTAATTTCCCTTGTGTGCCGTCTGGTAGACCGCATCAATCGCGCCGATGAACGTGGCGACAGTGATATCGCTCACCTTCGGAAGCTCCACGATCTTCGTCAGATAAGCTCCGGACACAAAGCCATACCCCAGACTGGATTTGACGTAGTACCATTTCTTAGCACCGACAGCTGTATAGGATCCATCGCAGGAAACTTCTGCGCCGCCTGTCAATGTGCCGATTCTGGTCTTGTCAGTGCCGGCACCGTAGCGGATATTCAAGTCCTCTTTAACTGTATACTTCCCCTGCAGAGCATTGTCTTTTGAAGCGGGATTGTCAAGCGTCGGAGCTGTCTCTTTTTCAACTTCTGTGCTGTCCCACTTCGGACGACCAACGCCAATGATCCGGGAATCGGATTTTGCGATTTTCCGGACGGCGACACGGTCCTGGTAGTTACCCTCGGTCACATAATAATAGCTGCCCTCGATCGCAGTAATCGTGCCCACATGCTGCGCATCAGACGGGTCGCTGTGCCATGTATAATACACCTGGTCTCCGAGCTGTCCCTGCATCCGGGAATACCATCTGCCCTGATTCTTGAACCACTGCATTCCCACATCACAGTCGCATGTGTTCGGAGCTCCTACCGCCTTGCCTGTCGGATTAAGCCCTACGATGTGCGCCATTACTGACTGAGACGCCATGCACCAGCTGTCAGACATTGACATCTTATAGGTACCTGCCGGCCGCTGGTCGTTGTATGCCTTGATGATGTCATCGTCTCCATTTGGCTCGACATGGCCTTCCTTTACCCACTGACCGAGCAGATTGAGTCCTTTCTGAAGCTGGCTCATCGTTTCGCCCTCCTCTTTCTTTTCTCCTCCGCCGTATTCCTCTTCGGCGTATTTACGAATAAACTCAACACATTTCTGATGCCGGCTCCAATAGATCTTATCCCCGACCTGGTTACTGCTTGATGAATCAGCCTGATCCGCCATCAGGGCGCTCATAATGCTGTCGAGGGAATAATTTCCATTGCAGCGGTTAAAGACACGTGTCACAGGGCCTACGCCGCCCAGATGCTGGATCTGCGCCCACATCATCTGGCCGTATGTGGTCTTCACACCGAATTTCTCGGCCCTGGTGATGTACTTATTAAGGCGTTCCTGGAATACATACTCGCTCGCCTCATGCCCGGCTTCCGTACCGAGCAGTTTAATGAGGATTGCTTTTTCTGTGCTGTTCGGGTTCCACCGCATTTCGACCCATGAGGTAAATTGGCCGTCAAACAGCTTTCGATAGATGATCCTATTCGGATCGCATTCCCGGAATGCAGTCTCGTGGTGATCCCAGATATACTGTATAAGCTCCTGCGCCTCGTCCCCGTACGCCTGATAAGGTCCAAGGGTGCACGTGTGCTCCCCGGGAGTGTTAGCGTAGGCTCCGGCGTATGCTGTCCAATCTCTATTCTCACTGTAGATCTGTCCGCCGCTCTCAACGGCAGCTATAATATTGGAAAGAACGTGTAAATTTTTCTTGTTCATACTTTTCCTCACTAAAAAAGCGGAGACCGAAGTCCCCGCCGTTCATTTTTATTCAGTTATTAATCTTCATCAGCTTCCGCCAGCTGTTCCTTGAGCTGTGCCACGATGGCCGGATCCGCTGCTACCGGCTCAGAATCATCCGGAATCGATCCGACTGTTTCCACGGAAATAAATCCGGAGTTCATTGTATTGACCGCTGCCTCGATCAGTGTATCTATTTCCTCGTCTGACAACTCTATCGCACACTTTCCGCATAAATACTTAATGTAGCGGACAGCTTCCTGCTTCTTCGCCTTGCCGTGGATATCCTCTGCTACGGTCTGCTCGACCGCGCGGACAACGGCGTCAATGATGTCGGCCGCCCACGCCCACTTCGTCCTCCGGATGCGGGCCTCCACTTCGTCCCTCTTCTGCCTGAGATAGGGGAGAAGCTCCCTGGCGATCACGCCGAACACTGCAACGATAAGTGCCATTAAAATATTAAAAATCAAACTGTTCATGTCTGTTTCATCCTTCCTGATTCAAATCCTGTGCTCATTGAGCAGTTTCTTGTGCAGATCTCTGAGATATGATGAGTTTTCTTCGATAACTCCATTCGCTATATCGTGCTTGGTGCAGAAGCTTTCATATCTCCTTATGATATCCAGTATGTGGTTCCATTCTTCCCTGCTGTGCGGCGTTTCCTGCGAGCACTCCCGTGAGAACCGCAGGATCGCCTCCCTCTGGTAGTCCACCCAGAATTCACGGAACTCCTCCTGCTGTATGTCCGACTTTTCCCGGACTGCATCGAGCTGCCCTCTGATCCCGGCGTTTATCTTAGACCCGACCCATCCGAGTATTACATCCCACGGATTGATTTTGATCGGGGCGATCTGTATCAGCGAGAGAATTCCGACGATTGAAAGAATGAACCCTGTCTTTGGTGTAATTGCCAGATACGTTGTGATGAATTCATATAGGGTCAACGGTTTTTCCTCTTTTCTGCATTAATCGAATGTCATATAAATGCCGCCCCGGACGGATCCGGAGCGGCCTCGTGTGTCAGGCGGCATATATCACCTCGTTTTTTGGGAATCTAAATGGGCGTTTGGTTCACTTCTTACGCATTGGCTTTTAGGAACGCCGTATAAACGTCTGCGATTTGCCAGTATCCGCTTGCGACAGGATGTACCCCACCATTGCCAATCGGTGACTGACAGGTTACATCTGTGTTTCTGGCATTGACTGGCAATGCCTCCATACCCATGTTATAAATAGTGTCCAGACTAGAATTAATAGGAATGAGATATACAGATGCATTAGACGTAAAATGCTCTATAACATCGTGTACCCAAAGGGTGTTGTTACGCTTATATCTGTCTCTTGTCTGACCGCATGAGTACGCCTTTCCAAAAGCATCCTGCGAGTGATTAGGCGGTATCGTTAAGCAAATACCAATTTTTGTGTTGGGAGAAGCACTACCCACGCTCGATACAATACTGTCCAGATACCCAAGACATGTATCAATAATGGATTCTAAATCACTATCGTTTGTTGGACTAAAAACATCATTAATGCCCATGTTGACGATAAACCAATCAGGCTTCGCAACTCCACTGTTGGCGAAGTAGTAATCGGCATCGAAAGTCTCGCTTGTTGGGTTATAGAATGGATTTTCGACATGCCCTCGACCATCCGTATAATCAACAGACTGCGTTGTGAAATATGTCTCAAGTCTCCATCCACTCCTGCCCTCATGCTTATATGGCGCTGTTCCGCGTGTTCCAAGTGGTGTTACGGTCATTCCATCGTTCGAAAAATTCTCAACAAGGCTTTCGATGGGCTTGCCTGCGTTTGTCGTGCTGTCCCCAAGCACAATGACGGTTTTCGTCGTTCCGCTACCTGCTGTTGATGCAGATATAACAAGAGTTGCTGTCTTACTCATGGTCAGTGATTTATTTGTCTTGAGCGTTGCTTTAATAGTCAACGGATAACTGCCAGCATCACTGTCTGTGGGTGTCACCCTGTATCCACGTTCCAGTTGCATACCTTTAGAGCATGTTACATCCCAGTCAAACTTTGTATAGTCCTCGGTGATATTTTCAAAATATACATTTGTCTCGATACCCGTAACTGCATATATTTTGCTTGGGATATTGAGTACATCATCGAGGTTTTCGTTTGTCTTGATATACTTCGGCAGTATATATGCATCTCCGTATGTGTCATAAGGGATATCAGTATCAGACTGAGCAAGCATTAAGGGATAGACAGTTTTTGATGCAGATACAACTGCATAAACCGCATTGGCTGGTGCAGTAACGATATAATAGGTTTGACCACTTACAAGCGAACCAGAGTTAGGCACAAAAGCCTTTGTACTATCATAAAAAGCGTACCTTACTTCTATAGCCGTCCCACCTTCGGACTTAATGAGATAGCTTTGTCCACTTCCCACCTTTATATAATCCGTCCGTCTGTGGTTGGTATTAGACGCAAAATCTCCCGAAGCCTGATTGACGTATTCCCCGTCTACCGCGGTGTCTGGATTTACAAGATTGCTTGCCGTATGAAAAAAGCTAGTGTCCTTAGTCTGGATTGGAAGTGCTATATCTGGGATTTCAGCCCTTACTTCGTTTACAGCGTCAATTAGACTGGATTTATTGGCAGTATTAAGATTATCAAGCTCACCAATCATTTGCTTGACAGACGGAACCTGCACAGACTGCGCAAGCCAATAAGAGACTGTTGGTGATGCATATACGTGTCCTGCAAAGGCTTTTTTGAAGCTAAAGCGCACGTAAGATACGTTACTAACCCAACTTTGAGAATCTATATTCACAACACGATATGTAATACCACCCGTTGATACAGGTACTCTATAACCGCCAAGATGATTGTCGCTAGTATCATAAAATTCCACACGATACGTCAATTTTGTGTTATCACCAACATCAAAAGCCGCATTTCCAGTCCACGTGTATGGTATTTTCTCGCTGACGCAAGTACCTGCTTCATCCACAAGATCTCCTGTTGTAGCGTCAATATTCTTGTCCTCAATATAGTTAAGCGTCGAAATACCAGTGTTAATCTCGGCATCTACGTTTTCTAAATCAGCCTTTACACTACCAAGACCGGAGTTAATCTCATTGATCGCCGCGACCGCTGAGCCTTTCGCGCTGGTCGTTAAATTCGATAACGTACCGAGATCGGTATTATCGGCTTTATTACCGAGAGCCGCTTTTGTAGCGGCTGCGTCGGCTGCCTGACCGGCATTAGTGAGAGTAGCGTCGACCTGGGGGATCGTATAAGTATCATCCAGGCCGGGGAATTTTATTGTTTTAAGTGGTATGTTTGCCATTACTCAGCCTCCTCGCTCGCCTCGATCACAATGTTGCCGGCGTCCTGATCCGTGAAAGAATAATCCGTACTATCCATGATGATAGTGTTTTTACCCTTTTCATATCCTATAACATATGAAGTCATGTCCAACATGTCCACGCCCTCCATGTGTTCGCATCCAGGTCAAAAACGTAAAGAGTCGACGTGTCAATCTCAAGGAGCTTACTCCCGTTGTCGACATTCAGCGGTTTTTCGTCTGTCGACAGACATGAACCCTCAACATAGAGCCGGTGTGCCCCCTTGCTGTCTCTGCGCTTCCCTATCAGTTTTTCTGTTTCAAAGGTTACCATTCCAATACCTCCTTATTCGCCGTAGCTGATGACGATATTTCCATCATTATTGGCATCCGCGTATTCCGGCATATATTCCTGGATCATCTGATTGATGGCTTCGTTAATAACGATGAGCGCCGCGCCGTCCTCAGCTGCCTGATCGACGTCATTTGCCGCACCGACATACGCCTCGAACTGTGCGGATTTCTGGACAAGCCCGTTACTCCCTGCCATCACGATCTGGCAGGTCTTGACACCCGCCTTTCCAATCATCGCGGAACTAAGGGTCAGGGACAGCATCTTGGAGTTGTCCGGCATTGTCGTAACCGTCATTACGCCGCAGTCCATTTTGTCGATCAGCAAGCTTACCGTAGAATATGCAGATATATCATCCTGTGTCCGGATGTAGAAAGAGCGGGAGTTATTCTCTCCGACATACCCTATGAGCCGGTTCTGTGCATCACGCCCGAGGGGGCGGACAATCGACCGTTCCATAACAAATACATTCATAATGCTTCTCCTTTATGCTGTCCTCTCCCACATATATACCGTAAGGTACGGAGGCATATTGTTGTGCGCTTGACCGCCGCCTGTCGCGGACGACCTGCCATGGCCAGCTTCGTTGCTGTTGCCGTACAGCCGGTAATGGTACTCTTCGTCGATTGAGTCGTCTATATTACTCCTTGCGACCGTGTGCAGGTGGTCAGGCGAGACCGTTCCTTTGCTCATAGTGATTACGAAATGACGGTGCGACGGCATCTGTGCGTTTGTAAGGGTCACCGTCTCCGCACCGCCAGTCGACCCGATTGCGTGATCTTCATCTGCCGCAAAGAGGAACCTGCCCTCGATCCGTGTCCATGTCCCGCCGATCAGCGAGTTCGGGTCGATAGTCGCGTCTGTGTACTGCACAATGGATCCTACCGGAAAGAGCACATCACGAAGGTTCCCCATGGCAATCGACGCTGCTTCGTCTCTTGCATTTTCTGCAGCAGCCTTTGCTAACAGGGCTTCGGCCAGAGCTCTGCCTGCAGCTGATGCCGCGGTCTCAGCATCGGAAACATTCCCGGCAACGTTCGCAGCAAGTGCTATAAGGCCGTTAACGACCGACGCAGATATGACCACGTCCGCACCGGGCGACATCTGTACAATCCATCGGGCGTTGGCCGTTGCCTGTGCTTTTCCGCTCTTGACCATGATCAGCTCAATCAAACCTTCTCCTTCCGCTGCCGTCATCTGCCTTTCAGAGTCCAGACGGACGGAAACAACACCACCGCCCGCATCCTTTATCTCTCCGATTCCTATATATACATTATTGTCCGGCTTATGCAGGTTCACGAGGATGGTATGTCCAGTCAGGTCGTAGATCTCCGGACCGTTATAGATTTTAAAATCAATCGCATAGCCCTTGTCATACTGCTTCACAAATACCGCGGGAGGCGTCGCGCCCGACGCGGTGTTAATTGTATATAATATACTCATTCTGTGTCCGTCTCCTCTTCATACACCTCAAAGGTCGCGTCAACCGTCCCGTTGCACTGCGACTCGGCCAGCTTAACGACCCTTGCCGTCAGGTAAATACCTCTCTTCTCATCCACAAGCGGGACTGTGTCACCGACGCGGAGCTTTATGTCCTCGAGCAGCTCCGTGCTGTACTCCCGTTTCATCTTTCCCCGGAACTTCAGCTCCCGGATGGACTGCTGCAGGAGCTCGTTCTGGTCCTTCGTGTCGCTGGAAAAGTCCACTGTAACGTTTCCCTCACTCGTTGAGTCCATGGCAAGGTATCTGTTCCAGACCTTCCGGGCGGACCGGCTGACAAGCCGCTTGCCGGTAACGTACATATCTCCGTCATCGTATTTAAGCCCTTCCAGGGTAATCGCGTCCGCGCTGTCCTCCGTCACCGGGTACCAGAGGTAATCCGACGCTTTGGATGAGCACGTTGGCGTATCCTTCCCGAGGGCGATGCCTATATAGCGCTTACCGATCGGATTTGCCGACATCGATGATCCGTCTGCGTACATCGAGTACCGGATCCATGTATAATTGCCGGATGATCTCAGCACTCCTGCACCGCTGTAGCTCCCACCTGACTTGATCTGCGTCCATATGTAATCCGCCGGATCCGATGACTTCTCCTTACTCTTCTTGTAGTAGGCTATGCCGATATAAGCCCGTGAGGATGGCGTATTGGCCATCTCGTCGCCATTCGCATTGTTCGACCATTTGACCCACGTATACTTACCTGACGGTGTCTGAAAGCCTTCTGATGATGACGGGACGCCGCCCTGCGGATAAAGGGCCGAGGCAAATTCCAACATGGACTTCTTTATCTTAAGCGGTTTGATCTCATGCCCGACCCGGAGCGGCCTTTCTAGAACCCGGCCGCGCTTCTTATGGAAGTTGAATAACATGCCAACAACCCGGAACCCTTCGATGTCGAAGCTGTAGGAAAGCTCCATGCCGAACGCGTCCGCTATGGCAAGGTAGCGTTCCGCCGCCGGCTGGGCCGAGTCGAATACAAGCTTCTTTTTCCCTTCCGACTCGTCTATGCCCATCACAAAACCGCTGTTGACGCTTACAGAGATCTGTTCTATGTATTGCCTCAGCGACATCGCATAAGGAGCTTCATACGCCTCAACGATTTCGTTGATATTGTCGAGACCAGCACTTTCGGCGGTGAGATAGCATTTGCATTCCTCAGTTTCATTCTCTGACTCCAGGATCGTATAGCACTCATATTTCCCGTCCGCCGCCCGCAGGATGTACCCGCCTGCCTCGCTGAGCTTGTCCACGACCTGAAATTCTCCGTCGCCGTACCGGACGGACACCTCGAAGATGTCCGACCCGTATTTGAGCTCTGACGTCTTCAGGTCGTCCGTAATCCGCAGCCCCTCCTTCAGCCGGTCACCGGCAGCGCCCAGGATGGTCATGTATTTATCCGCAAAGTAGATGATCATATGTAAGCCTCCCGATATTCCATGACAACCTTAGGGGGCTCATCTGCTACCGAAATGACGGCGATATTGTTGTCGCCTGGCTCAATGTCCATCGCGTCCCACTGGTTCGCAATGTCTCCCATCCCCGGTTTCGATATGCCGTTGACCCGTATGTCCGCCGAGGCGCAGTCAATGACCACTTCATCTCCTTCACGAATAATATTCCTTATCCCGTTCGCCGTGTCCGCGAATTGTTCCTCATACCGCACATATCGGACGGCATTACATGTCATTCTCGGCAAGCCAACATAATCACAAACATAGACGCTTGCATAGGTAG
>JAZRKZ010000141.1:0-6598 GCA_045646565.1 Lachnospiraceae bacterium | reverse complement strand
CCCTTCTGGCTTTTTTTCTGGGGTTAGTGGAAGAAGACATACTTCTTCCGCTGAACCTTGACATGAGAACAGTCCGGTTTAACCATCTCCTGGCGGACCTGGGGATCCAGTACAAGGTCCGGGAACAGTGGGTGCTGTACGCGCAGTATCAGGATCAGGGATATACGGCAAGCAAATGCTTTGAAGTACCGCAGGCAGACGGAAGCCTTCTGGTCAAGTACCAGACAGAGTGGACGCAGAAAGGCCGGCGGGTTTTGTATCTGTTCCTGAAGGAAAAGGGAATTCTCCCCGTTCTGGAACAGCAGCTTTATGATGCGGAGAAAGCGAGGTGAGAAGGTATGCAGGAAGAAGTCGATGAGAAAACCATGGCACTTGTGATCTCCGGCGGAAAGATCTCAGCCGGTATTCTGAAGGATGCACTTGCAAGATATGTCCGTCATGTGGAGGAACGCCGGAGGCTGCCCCGGACGGAAAAGCGCGAGGAGAAACGGGCCGAGCGGGTAGCTGCCGAGAAGGCAAAGGAAAATGAATTCCGGCCGGGAAAGAAATCCCTGAATGCCATGATGAAGGAAGGCTAAAACGGGAACTCACAGTGGATGGGGTTCATATGCATGTGGAAGGATATCGGATTGTGATGGAGCATCTTATTCCTGCACTGTATAAGTTGTATTCCAGCGAGGTTATTTCAAGTTGACCATTTTCACACCCGGCCTTTTCTTGAGAGATTTCCTAAAAATAAATTATATTTCCGAAACAGCTTGAAAATTTCCCGAAAAAGTCATATAGTATTATTATCAGGATGATCAGGGAGGGGAATCTTTTGGCTGCTGCATTTGTTAAAGTAAAAGAACTTGCGGATCGCTGGGGTGTTACCACACGGCGTATCAACCAGTTGTGTTCTCAGGGATTATTTCCGGGCGCATATAAGGAAGGGAAATTCTGGATGATCCCTTCCGATGCACAAAAACCTGCCGTTCTGCGTGAAAAAAAACCGGAAATGACGATCGTCCGTAAACCGACAACAAAACTTCTTCCATGCCCTGTCGGAATCACCTCGTACAAAGAAGTCTCAAAAGAATGCTATTATGTCGATAAGACCCTGTTGCTGAAGGACATTATTGACGATCACAGCAAAGTATTCTTATTTACCCGGCCCAGACGTTTTGGCAAGACTCTGACCATGGACATGGTGCGGACTTTTTTTGAAAAGACGGAAGAAGATACATCGGTTTATTTTTCTGATAAAAAGATCTGGTCTGCGGGAAAGGAATACCGGGAATTTCAGGGAAAGTATCCTGTCATTTTTCTTTCCTTTAAGGATGCGCATCAGAATAACTGGGAGGATATGTATCAGAGCCTGTATTTCTCTATTAAGGAGGCATACCTGTCCCATATAGAACTGCTTTCCAGCGACAGGCTGAATGACTTTGACAGGGCATTTTATCAGAGAATTGCGGACTCCTCTGCCGGAACCACAGAGGTTCAGTTTTCGCTGGGGAAACTCTCTGCTCTACTCTCTAAACATTATAACCGGAAAGTAGTCGTTGTCATTGATGAGTATGATACGCCGATTCAGCAGGGATATCTGAACGGATGCTATGAGCAGGTAATCGGCTTTATGCGAAATCTCTTTACCGCGGGTCTGAAGGATAATGAGAATCTTGAGTTCGGAATCCTGACAGGGATCCTTCGAGTTGCGAAAGAAAGCCTTTTCAGCGGGTTAAATAATCTGGTGGTCAACACCATCCTGGATGAGAAGTACTCGCAGTATTTCGGCTTTACGTCGGAAGAGGTTTCCGACATGGCTGCTTACTACGGGAAGAAGGAACGGCTTCCTGAGATTCAGCGCTGGTATGACGGCTATCTCTTCGGGAATACGGAGGTTTATAATCCGTGGTCCGTCATCAGTTATTTTAACAATAACTGTAAGCCCAAGGCTTTCTGGTCAAGAACCAGCAGTAATGAGATGATCGGCCGAATGATCCGGACAGCAGCTTCTGAAACATACGAAAGCCTTTCTGCACTGATGCAGGGGACGCAGGTGCAGGCACTCATCGATACGGATATTATCTATCCGGAGGTGAGCGGAGATCCGGACATGATCTACAGCTTTCTGCTGGTTGCCGGATATTTGCGCGTTACAGGCATTGTCAGTATGATGAATGATAACCCGATCTGTTCCCTGGCGATTCCGAACAAGGAGATCAAAAGCGTCTTTCAAAAAGAGATCCTGAATACGTACAGCGCGGCCTTTACAGGATCAATGCTGCGGGATTTTGAGATGGCTGTACGGACAGGCGAGAGTGCGCTGCTTACCCTGACCCTGCAGCGATATCTGCAGCAGTCAGCAAGTGTATATGATACAGCCAATGAAAGCTTCTACCATGGAACTGTATTCGGTATGCTGGCGGTCATGTCTGACAGTTATTACATCACCTCAAACAGGGAGGCCGGAGAGGGCCGGTTTGACGTTCAGCTGGAGCCAAAGGATAAGAAGCAGGCAGGATATATCCTTGAATTCAAAACAAAAAAAGGTCTTGATGAGGACGGGATGAAAGCGCTTGCCGAGGAAGGAATCCGACAGATCCGGGATCATAAATATTATACAGATATGGAATATCGCGGGGTGAACCGGCTTATCCTGTTTGGAATTGCATTCAGCGGCAAAAAGGTGTGTGTGAAAGTGGAAAACCGATAATTCAAATGGTGCATGATATTCAGCCGTAAGGAAGAGAAAAGCATATGATGCGGCAACCAATATTTCTGGTGTTCAGAAAATGGATTTCGATAATTTAAGAGTCAATATATAAGTCCTCAACTGTGAAAATAGTTGAGGGCTTTTTGTTTATACGTTTTATACGTTAGCCGTAATCGATATGCGGCGTTTTTGCGAAAAGTGAATATAATTCTTTCCAGCGGTCAGTGAGCCGCAAGGCAGGCGGCTGTGGGATCTGTTATTTCGTGAGGGTCAAGGGGCAGGATGCAAGGGAGCTCGACTATGCGCGGGTCATCGGGATGCATTTGCAGTTCGTGAAGTATGACGAGCCGTTCCGGTTCCGGAGGACAGGAACTCATTTCCGGCGCGATTAAGGTCGGCAGCAATTCCACGCTGACGCTGCGCCTGACGAACGGCGCCGCTTTTGAAGGCAGCATCGCCAATGCCAAAGGGGAAACCGTTTCCACCGAAGTCGGAACGGTTTCTGTAACCCTCGACAGCACCAGCATCTGGACCCTGACCGGCGACAGCTATGTGACTGAATTCAACGGCAATGCTGCCAATGTAATCAGCAACGGGTACACGCTGTATGTAAATGGCGCGGCACTAACGGGAATCAGGTAATATCAGCAAAAAGTATAAAAACTTCAATGTAGTTTCAATCTATCTCCTTTACATTGAGCCAATCAAACGTAAGGGAGGTAGAATTTATGGCTTCGCACTACAGACACGAATGGAAACATGTCCTGAATGTCGGAGATCTCCTGATCCTGCGCAGTCGGCTTCGGGCCATCATGGAGAGCGACCCCCACGCCGTTGACGGGAAATATCAGATCCGCAGCCTGTACTTCGATAACCTGGATGACAAGGCGCTGCGTGAGAAGATCGATGGCGTCAACATGCGGGAGAAGTTCCGGATCCGGCTGTATAACTACGATCCTTCGGTGATCCATCTGGAGAAAAAAAGCAAGCGCAACGGGCTTGGGACCAAGTATTCCGCCAGCCTGACCGCGGAGGAGGCACGGAAGATCGTGGACGGAAATCTGGACTGGATGCTCGGCTCTGACCGCTCGTTGGTACAGGAGCTGTACTGCAAGATGCGCTATCAGGGGATGCTCCCGAAGACCATTGTGGATTACACCAGGGAGCCGTTTATTTTCCGTCCAGGAAACGTGCGTGTCACACTGGATTACGATATCCGTACGGGTCTGAATTGCACAGAATTTCTGGATCCGAAGGCGATTACTATACCCGCCGGAGATGCGCCGCTCCTGATAGAGGTCAAATGGGATGAATTCCTTCCCTCCATCATTCGAAATGCTGTATCCATACCGGACCGGCGTGTCGGTTCATTTTCCAAATATGCACAATGCCGTGTGTACGGCTAATTAAGAAGGGAGATCTACTATGTCATTCTCGGATATCTTCAAATCAAGCTTTCTTGAAAACGTAACCAGTGTAAGCCTTCTGGATATGGCGCTTGCCCTGGTGCTGGCTTTTGGGGTCGGCCTGTTCATCTTCTTCATTTACAAGAAGACTTATGCAGGAGTGATGTACTCCTCTTCCTTCGGTGTAACGCTGATAGCCCTGACGATGATTACAACGCTCGTGATCCTCGCAGTAACGAGCAACATCGTTCTTTCTCTTGGTATGGTTGGCGCTCTGTCTATTGTTCGTTTCCGCACCGCAATCAAGGAACCGATGGATATTGCCTTTCTGTTCTGGTCAATAGCTGTTGGCATCGTACTAGCGGCTGGTTTGATCCCGCTGGCGGTATTCGGCAGCGTTGTGATCGGTATCATTCTGCTGATATTCGCCAACCGCAAAGACAGTTCCAATCCGTACATTGTTGTCCTTTCCTGTGAGGGCAATGAGAGTGAGAAGTCTGCAACGGAGTTTCTCGCTCAGAATACGAAGAAGTGCACCGTCAAGAGCAAGACCGTAAGGAAGGGCAGCGTGGAGCTTATCGTGGAGGTGCGTCTGAAGGATGACAACACTGATTTCATCAACGCTTTGGCGGATATGCCGGGCGTGCAGAATGCGGTGCTGGTGAGTTATAACGGAGATTACATGGGATAAGGAGGAAATCACGTGTCTACGCACAGAAACATCGACAGAATATGCATTGTCGTGCTCGTGCTGACGCTTCTCCTGACTGTGGCATTCATGAATGGTGAAAAGCTGGGAATCAGGGTCGTTGCCGATGAGGATGCGGAGTCGTACAGCGGCAGTACGTATTTCACGGCAAATGACCTGGACGGAGACTGGGCTGATAACGCATACACGACCTATATCACCCTCGATGGCTCCGAAGGAAAAATCGACGGAAACGGAGCGTACTTTCTGAACGGAGACCTTGTGATCTCAAACGGCGGATGGTATGTGCTCTCCGGCACACTGGAGGATGGGAGCATCATTGTAGATGCCAATGATTCTTCAAAAATCTGGGTACGCTTAAACGGTGTGTCGGTCAATTGCACGGATGATGCCTGTCTGCAGATCAATCAGGCGGATAAAGTTTTCCTGACCCTTGCGGAAGGTACGGAGAATACATTTACCAGCGGGGGCAGCTATTCTGAGGACGCTCTGTCTGACAATACCGGGGGCGCGATCTTCTCTCATGATGACCTGACCATCAACGGGAGCGGCAGCCTGACGGTCACCGCTGCGTATAAACACGGCATCGATGTAAATGATTCGCTTGTCATTACAGGAGGAAACATCACGATCACTGCGCCGCAGGACGGCATCCACGTCAATGAGGGCTTCCGTTTTAAAGGGGCATCCCTGACTATAGATGCGGGAGACGATGCCGTACACAGCGACGATGAGCTTTATGTTGAGAGCGGAACAATCCTCATCACATCCTGTTACGAAGGCCTTGAAGCGATCACGATCGATATTACCGGAGGAGACATTACGATCCACCCCAGTGATGACGGTATTAACGCCAATGGAAGCGGCTCTGCCATAGGTTTCGGCGAGGGTATGGGAGGAGGTGCTTTTCATGGAAACAAAGAAGCATTCGACGTCGAAGAAGCAAATGGGATATCTGACCCGCCTGACTCCTCGGATGGTGAAATGCCTTCGATGTACGAAGAAATGCCCTCAATGTTCTCCGGTAATATGCCACAAATGCCCGAAGAAACGGCACAGGCAACGGATGGAAGTTCTTCCGATCAGGAAGAGACATATATCCGGATCAGCGGCGGCACTTTAACGATCATCAATAAGGCCGGCCGTGATGCAGACGGGCTTGATTCCAACGGAAGTATCTATATAGATGGCGGGACAATCATGATCAGCCTGCTCGGCGACGACGGCAACTGTGCCATCGACTACGGCAGTGAAAGCGGCGGTGAGTGTATTGTCACCGGCGGTACGGTCCTGGCCTTTGGGGACTCCAGTATGGCGGAGGAATTCAGTTCGGGCAGTACGCAGTGTGCAATACTGTACAATCCGGGCGCTAGCGTGCAGGCAGGGACCTTGTTCAGGGTCATGAATGGCGCCGGTGAAGAAATTCTCTCCTATACTCCTGAATGCAGCTTCTCCTCAGTTGCCTTCAGCACACCGGCTCTGACTGTTGGTGAAACTTATACCATTATTTATGGTGAGAGCAGCGTCGAATTGACAATCGATTCGACAGCCATGTCCCCAGGAAGCTCCGGTGGTGTGGGCGGTATGCAGCCTGGTAATATGGGCAGCATGCAGCCGGGTGGAATGGGAGACATACAGCCGGGAGATGCGGAAAGCACAGACAGAGGCTCTTTTTCCGGCCACAGGGGAATATCTGATTCGGAACGACCGACTCCACCCGATGGCGAGATGGAAAATCCACCACAGCGAAACGATAACCGGAGCTTGGAACGTCCGGGTCATTCC
>JAZRKZ010000140.1:0-6914 GCA_045646565.1 Lachnospiraceae bacterium | reverse complement strand
GTCGGCGATGGAGACAGGGTCGGCGCCTCAGTCGGAGCCTCAGTCGGCGTCAGGCTCGGCACGGGGGACGGCGCCACGGATTCCGCGTAAGAGTCGACCGGTTCTTTTCTGCTGCCTGCCGCCGTTCCGCTCCAAGCCGTCGTGTTAATGAGCTTTCCGGCGAGACGGCCGATTCCGATTCCCACGGCAGCGAGCAAGATCAGGAGCAGCACCGTCTTTATGATCCGGTTCCGCCTTTTTCTTCTTTTTCTTTTTTTCAAAATCATATCCTCATATGCTGTCCTTCGGGTGACATGGAACTCATTATACCATACAAAAGGCAGACCGCCCAAACGCGATCTGCCTTCCTGTTAATTCTTTCAGCATATATTATCTTGTGATGATATCCACCGGCACGTTGAAGATCTTAGCGACCTTTAAGATCGTGTCGATATGTCTTCCGACTGCCGCTGCCATATGATGCGTCGGGCCCGCCTCGCTCCACTTGTTGCAGAACTCTCTTGCTCCGCAGGTGAAGCGCATTCTCATGTTGGTGTCGCCGAATGTGAAGATCGGGCCTTCTTCGTTGACGCCCTCGGCGACGACGAACTTGAAGTGACCGTCGCGGTCCTGTGTGATACCGAGATATGTGATATCGCCTGTCGGCGGATAGAACTGCGTCAGATAGCCGCCGCCTGCCTTGCCGTGGAATACCGGAACGATCTTCATGGTCGGCTTCCTGGCCAGGGAGATGTCCGCATCGCCGGAGCCTGAATGGCCGATAATGCAGATATCCTCATCGAAGTCGATGGAGTACATCTCGGAGAGCTGGCCTGTGCCCGCGATCACCTTAAGGATTCCCATCGCCATGGCGACCTTGATGTCGCCCTCGACCGCGCAGGCCGTTCCCTGCTTGATCAGCATGGAGAAGGCCGGGATCAGCATACTGTCGAGCTTGCCCGCAATGCCCTTCGCAAAGCCGTCATAGTGAGAAGCGATAAATCCAAGCTGCTCATCTTTGACCCACTGCTCGAACGCGACTACATATTTCGCCATATCCCAGACTTTTTCAACGCTGCCGCCGCCTTCGATATCAAAGGTATCAAGAATGTCCTCTGCCTTCGCGCGGATCGCATCTTCATCTGTGATGTCATCCGCGATTGCCCACATCTTCTCCCAGTCGAACTGCTTTGTATAGAGCCACATTCTGTGATAGAGATTCGTCTCGTCGATGTAGAGGTCCATCATGCCCGGGTACGGTCTGCCGATCTGGGCAAGATTCGTTGTGCGGAATCTTCTTCTGACCTGGGCTGCACGGCACCAATCTTCGATCTCCGCTTTGACCTGCGGATCGCCGCCCTCGACTACGCCTGTAATAACGGCATGTCTCTTGCCTGCCCTCTCAAGGTCGGCCACCATCTCGCCGACAGCGCCGCAGGCGTAGAGTTCGCCGAGCCAGGTGGGCGTATCTGTACGTGCATAATCCGGAGCTTTCTTCTTCTGGACATTTACAAGAACGACCGGAACATCAAGATCTCTGACTGCCGGAAGCATGTTGTAAGATGTCGCGTAGGTAAGGAGCTGCAGAATGACAAGATCAACATCCGCCGCGCGGAAGAGATCGCCGGCTTCCTGGGCTTTCTCTTTTGTGGTCACCATACCGCCGTCGATGATCTCGACCGTATCCGGAATATTCGTCTTCTTGAAATCTTCGTACTGGCTCTCGAATTCCGGTACGAGCTGCGGGAACTGCGGCAGATAAGCGCCGAGCGCGATTGAAAAGACACCGACTTTTGCTTTTGTATTTACTAACATGATATACCTCCGACCGTTTTATGTTCGAGTGTTTCCTTGATCATAGTTATAACATGCCGGCTGTCTAAATTGAATGGCGGCACTTTTTTGAAAAACTGGCTTTTTTTGCTTTGCAGATTCCTGCGCTGTCCCGGCACTGCCCTCCGGCCGCGGACTTTTGACCCTGCCTTATTCTTTTGTATACTCCTTCGCTTTCTGTTATACTTTATTATGAGCACAGCCACCGCGGGCAGGCTCATTACTTCATCAGAGAGGTACATACATGATTGAGAATAATGAAATAATTCGTATCTACGGAACAGACTTCAAGGAAAACACGATAACGCTCCTTGAGGAAGCCGGCCTTGCCGACATGATCCCATCAAAGAACAGCCGCATCGCGCTGAAACCCAACCTCGTATCCGCTTCCGAAGCCTCCTGGGGAGCCACCACCCATACCGAAATCCTCGCGGGAATTATAGAGTATCTGAACGCCAAAGGTTTCCGTAATATCGTGATCGCCGAAGGTTCCTGGGTCGGAGACAAGACCTCGGAGTGCTTCAAAGTGTGCGGTTACAACCAGCTTTCTAAAAAATACTGTGTTCCGCTCATCGATACGCAGAAGGATTCCTCCCATGTCGTCGACTGCGCCGGTATGGAGCTCAGGATCTGCGACTGCGTGGATACATTTGATTTCCTGATCAATGTGCCGGTCCTCAAAGGGCACTGCCAGACGAGGATCACCTGCGCGCTTAAAAATATGAAGGGACTCATCCCGAACTCGGAAAAGAGACACTTCCATTCAATGGGCCTTCACAAGCCGATCGCTCATCTCTCCACGGCCCTCCATCCGGATTTCATTGTCATCGACCACATCTGCGGCGATCTGGATTTTGAGGACGGCGGAAACCCGGTCGTCCGCAACTGCATCATGGCCGCTTTGGATCCGGTCCTTGTCGATACCTATGTGTGCAGGCTCCTTCACTATGAGCCGAAGGATGTCCCCTATGTCCCGATGGCCGCGGCCCTCGGCACCGGCAGCATGGATCTTGACAGAGCAATCATACGCACGCTCGGAGAGGACATGACACACGACCTTCCCGCGGAGAGGAAAATCGTCGCACTTCAGGATTCTGTAGAGGAGGTGGAGTCCTGCAGCGCCTGCTACGGCTACCTGATTCCTGCTCTGCAGAAGCTGAAAGAGGAAGGTCTTCTCGATAAGCTGCCGGATAAAATCTGCATCGGTCAGGGCTACCGGGGAAAGACCGGAAAGATTGGCGTCGGCAACTGCACCTCGCATTTCGATTTCTGTATCCGGGGATGTCCGCCGGTCGAGGATCACATTTACAGAGAGCTCAAAGCCTACATCGAAGATCATTCATAATCCCGCAGGGAAGGGACGCGTATTGTGCCGCCAAGGATAGATATGCCGGTATCGATATCAAGGCATCAATAAAAGCCACTTTTTTGGTAAAATACTCACCTTTTTTAATCAGTAAAGGAAGTGTAAAATAGTATTCAACAAAGATTGCCTGCATAAGGCGCATAAGAGGAGGTACATAAGTATGGCTGTTAATCGTTTTGTCCTTAACGGAATTTCTTATCACGGACACGGTGCGATCAAGGAGATCCCGGGTCTCATCAAGGCCAGAGGATTCAAAAAGGCATTCGTTGCTTCCGATCCGGATCTTGTAAAATTCGGCGTCACAGCCAACGTCACAAATCTGCTGGAAGAAAACGGCATTCCGTACACGCTGTACAGCGACATCAAGCCGAATCCGACGATCGAGAACATCCAGCACGGCGTAGAAGCCTACAAAGAGTCCGGCGCCGACATGATGATCACCATCGGCGGAGGTTCTTCCATGGACACCGGCAAGGGTATCGGTATCATCATCAACAACCCGGAATTCGCTGACGTCCGTTCTCTTGAGGGTGTTGCTCCGACAAAGAAGAGAACTGTTTTCACAATCGCAGTTCCGACAACAGGCGGCACAGGCGCCGAGTCTACCATCAACTATGTCGTGACCGATGTAGAAAGAAGAAGAAAGTTCGTCTGCGTCGACCCCAACGACATCCCGGACATCGCAGTCGTCGACCCGGATATGATGTCCTCCATGCCGAGAGGCCTTACCGCCTCCACAGGTATGGACGCCCTGACACATGCGATCGAAGGCTACACAACAGCCGCTGCATGGGAGCTGTCCGACGTCCTCAACCTTGAATCCATCCAGCTCATCGGCAAGAACCTCCGCAAGGCAGTTCAGAATGATCCGGACGGACGCGAGGGTATGGCTCTTGCTCAGTATGTAACAGCGATGGCTTATTCCAATGTCGGCCTCGGCATCGCTCATTCCATGGCTCATACACTCGGCGCTGTCTATGACACACCGCACGGCGTTGCATGCGCTATGATGCTCCCGATCGTTATGGAATTCAACGCTGAGTACACAGGCGAGAAGTTCAAGAACATCGCAGAGGCACTCGGCGTAGACACAGACGGCATGGACCAGGCTGAATACCGCAAGGCCGCGGTCGACGCTGTCCGCCAGCTGTCCATCGACGTAGGTATCCCGACGAAGCTCGAGAAACTGAAAGAAGCAGATCTTGACTTCCTCGCACAGTCCGCTGCAGCCGACGCCTGCGAACCGGGCAATCCGAGAAGAGCTTCCATCGACGATTTCAAGAATATGTTCCGCAAGCTGATGTAATTGCATGGACCTGACCTTTGCGGTCTGCGGCCAAATCTTTTTCTCAAAGCGGCCATCGGGGTTGTCACGTTTTTGCGTGACAACCCCGATGTTTATGTTTATTATAGAACTGTGACATGTACGCTGCTATACGGAAGGAGACCTTTTTATGGATTACAAAGAAGATAGAATAATGCGTGTGCTTCAGATCCTGTTCGGTATCGGCTGCTGCGCGACAGCATACAAGTACTTTCTGTCCCCGGCCGGCCTCTACAACGGAGGTTTCACGGGAATCGCACAGATTCTTCGGAACGTGCTGCAGGATTCCATGGGCTTTACTTTCCACTCGGATCCGACCGGTATCCTCGTCTGGTGCCTCAACATCCCCCTGATGATCATCGGATATCGGGAACTCGGCAGAATGTTCATGCTCCGCACGATCTTCATTATCACCATGCAGTCTTTCCTCATGACAGTCTTAAAGAGCCCGGCAGAGCAGCTGATTACCGACCATGCGCTCAACTGCGTGTTCGGCGGCGCGCTGAACGGCCTCGGCATCGGCCTCATGCTCCGAAGCGGCGGCTCTTCCGGCGGCAACGATATCGTCGGCCTTGTCGCAGTCAAGAAAAAACCGGATTTCTCTGTCGGCACGATCTCCATGGCCATCAACGCCTGCATTTTTACATACGCAGCGCTCACCCGCAACTTTGAAACAGCCGCCTATTCCATCGTCTATTCCCTGGTCACTTCCATGATGATCGACCGGACCCACTATCAGACTGTCAAAGTCGTTGTTTTCGTCGTCTCCAAAGTCCCTGTCCTTGGACCGGTGATCTCGGCGGAGCTGCACCGCGGCGTCACCACATGGAAGGCGGAGGGCCAGCACAGCCGCCAGCCCTACAATGTGCATATGGTCGTCATGAACCGCTATGAGCTGCAGAACTTCCGACTGGTCCTTCACGCCGCGGATCCGAAGGCCTTTATCTGGACGGTGAGGCTCGATCAGGTCATGGGCAATTTCAGCCAGCACCTCGGCGTTTAAGATACAGCTATGCAGGCGTCAAGCCTCCGCCTGCCTTTTTTTTCGGAATGCGTACCTCGACCTCTGTGCCTTTCCCCTCTTCCGAGCGGAAGGAGGAATCTCAATATGAAGAAGAAACTTTTCAGTGTACTTTTATGTGCAACAATGGCAGTTGGCCTTCTCGCCGGTTGCGGCGGCGGCTCATCCACACAGTCGGGATCCGGAAAACATCGAGGAGTGGGCTGCCGTCTATTAATTAAGACACGCAGATTCCCCGGCATTCACAGCAGCCTGCCATATCAGACACATCATGGAGGAAATACACATGGAAAGATATGCATGGAAAGGGAAAGTTGCACCCGGAAAACACGCAGAATATAAGAAACGTCACGCGGAGATATGGCCGGAGATGGTCGAAGTGTTAAAGAGCGCCGGCATCTGTCATTACAGCATCTGGATGACCGGAGACGAACTCTTTGGCTACTATGAGTGCGAGAAAGGCATCGACTACGCAGCTAAGGTCCAGGCTGAGAGCGAGGTCGTAAAACGCTGGGACGAAAGCATGAAAGGTATTCTCATCATGGAGAAGGATCCGGTCACCGGAGCACAGCCGCTGCTTGAGCAGGTCTTTTGGCTGGAGTAAACTTAGAACATTCTCCTTCGGCAGCCTGTAAAATACGAATGCCGGAGTCAATCTCCCGATCAAATCGGGGATTGGCTCCGGCATTATTATTCTCATTTTTTTGGTGTCATTCTCTCCGCAGTCAGTTCCACGAAGGCAATATGAAAACCGGACCGGATGGCAATGTTCTGCGAAACAGTATGCGAGAAGGCTGCCCCGTAGTAAGGAATTCTGCCGGCTTTAAGGATCTCATTTTTCAGCAGTTTGACAAGTGTCACGCCGATGCCCTTTCCCCTGACTTCCGGAAGGACATCGATGCCAATCTGCCACATATACGGGCTGTCATGGCTCACGCCGGCCATCCCGATCATTTTTCCATCCTGCAGCGCAGCCACGCCGATCTCGTCGGGGGCGGTGGAGTTGAAGGTGAATGCATTTGCCCACCGTCTGTCGCCGCGGAACGCCTCGATCTCGGCCCCGCGGTAATAGCGGATCTCATAAGGGCACTTCTCTGGCGCCGATGGCTCGTAAGATACATAGAACGGATGCATGAAATCGATTCCGTATCCGTATTCCGCAAGCTTCCTGTCAAGTTCCCTCAGTGTACCCGATTCCATGAACCAGGCTCCGTCAGTATCCTCAAATTTCTTTCGGCACCATGCCAGTATACGCTCATCTCCCGCGAAATATAGTTTATTTTTCATGACACAGACCCTGAGGAAGCAGTTCTCGTCCTGTTGGAAGCGTCGTCTCCCCTCGAGCGGAGTAAAGACGTGGAACTGGTTCCTCAGGCTTTTCACTTCTGCTT
>JAZRKZ010000139.1:0-10173 GCA_045646565.1 Lachnospiraceae bacterium | reverse complement strand
ATCAGAGACGTGAGAATGACCTGGACCAGCGTCAAAGCCGCAGCTCCCTGTGACATACCCCCGAATTCAAGCAGCATGACCGGGTTCAGACAGAAAATATACGGACAGATGAACGCGGCGATCGCAAGACGCGAAGCAGTGAACGCAGTCTTCATCGGCGGGGCCTTCGCAATCGCCGAACCGGCGTAGGCCGCAAGAGCGACCGGAGGCGTGATGTCCGCGACAATACCGAAATAGAATACGAAGAAATGCGCGCACACACGCGGAATTCCGATTGCCGGGCTGATCAGGATCGGCGCGCATGTAGCTGCCATGATACAGTAAGTAGCTGTCGTCGGCACGCCCATGCCGAGAACGATACAGCAGAGCATGGTCAGGAACAGGGCTATGATCTTGTTGCCGCCGGAGATATTGACGATCAGTGTGATGAGCTGGGAAGCCAGACCGGTCGATGTGATACAGCCCGCCACGATACCTGCCATCGCGCAGGCGACGGCGACGGATATGGTTCCCTTTCCGCCTGCTTCGAGCGCGTCGATGATCTTTCTGATCGTGATCCGATCGTCCTTATTGACGAGACCGACCAGGATCGTGATACCGATCGCGACGGTCGCCGAGAACTGCATCGTGTACATATTCGTGGAGACCATGACGACCAGAATGACCAGCGGAGCGAGCAGATAGATCTTCGGCAGAAGTTCTCTGATCTTCGGAAGCTGGTCCTTCGACATGCCGCGAAGACCGAGCTTCTTCGCCTCCAGATGGACGGAAATATAGATACCGACAAAGTAAAGTACTGCCGGCAGGACTGCGCGCAGCGCGACCTGACCGTATGGGATGCCCATGTACTCCGCCATCAGGAAGGCGGCCGCGCCCATGATCGGGGGCATGATCTGACCGCCTGTGGAGGCAGCCGCTCCGACCGCGCCGGAAAACTCCGCTCTGTATCCTGTCCGCTTCATCATCGGGATCGTGACAGAACCAGTCGTGACCGTGTTGCCGACAGAAGAACCGGAGACCATGCCGCAGAGGGCTGATGAAATGACCGCCACCTTGGCGGGTCCTCCGGAGGATGCACCGGCGACGCAGTTCGCGAGGTTGATAAAGAACGTGGATATACCGGTCCGTTCAAGGAACGCGCCGAAGATGATGAACACGACAATATACTTGGCGCAGACATTGATCGGCGTGTTCATAAGACCGGTGGTCGTATAAAAAAGGTCATAGATAACTTTACCGAAACGTACTTTGGCAAATGTATACGCAAGCAGACATCCGACAACAATCAGGATCGGCATACCGACGCAGCGCCGGCACAGTTCCATGAATGCGAGCACGCCCAGGACCGCGATCACGACCATGAACGGGTTCGTAGTGACGCGCGTCGCCAGCTTGATAATATCCGTCGCTTTAAGAGCGAAATAGAAGAACGGACCGGCGCCGCAGATCATGATGATAATATCGTACCACGGCAGAGTGTTCGGTCTGACATTGCCCTTTCTGATCGGGTAATGCAGATATCCAAGGATCAGGATCATGCCAAGAAAAACATTCAGTCGCACTTCCGGCATCGCGGTCGAAAACAGCGTGACCCAGATGCTGTACAAAGAGAAGCCGACGGAAAGGACACGGACGACCAGGCCCGGCGTTCCCTCCCACACGCGGGTATTGGACTCGCGGTCGTATTTTTTCATGACCTCATCGACATCCTCGGCAGTTCCGACATCGATATTCCCATTCATCTCAGGATCATTATAGTTTTTATTTGCTTCCATCGAAGAATATCCTTTCTAAATTACGGCGCGAACAGCAGCCTTCCGCACTAGTAAGTAGGAGGGAACCAGTCACCTCCTACTCACTTTATACGTTATGCTGTTAGCGCAAATGCGTCATCCATCTGTCTTTACTTTGTCGGGACCTCGATACCCTTCTCAGCAAAATACTTTGCAGCGCCCGCATGATACGGTACGGATGTGACAGATGCGGCAAAGTCGAGATTAAGCTCAGCGCCCTTCGCATGAGCTGCTGTGATGGAATCGATGTTCTCGAATACGCCGTACATGAAGTTGTAGACGTCAGCTTCGGATACAGAATCGTCCGCAATAACGACCGCGCCTACTGCAACTGTTGTGATATCGGAAGCGGTGCCATAAGCGTCTGCCGGGATAGTAGCTTCCGCATAGAACGGGTTCTTCTCGATAAGGGACTTGATGTGCTCCTCATCAATGCTGAGGATGTTGACTGTCTTGGCTGTTGCAAGGGATGTGACCGCTGTTGTCGGAGCGCCTGCAACGATGAAAGCAGCGTCGATCTTGCCGTCCTGCAGAGCCTCTGCGGAATCGCCGAAGGACTGGTATGTCGGGTTGATGTCTGCCTCTGTCAGGCCATAAGCCTCGAGTACATCGAGAGCGTTGAAGTATGTACCGGAGCCTGCAGCGCCGATGGATACGTTCTTGCCCTTCAGGTCAGCGACAGATGTGATAGCCGGGTCTACGGAAACGATCTGGACCTGCTCCATGTAAAGAGCCGCGACTGTGGAGAAACTGTCTACTGCGCCGAGATCCGCAAAAAGTCTTGTGCCTTGTGCAGCGTACGCCATAACGTCGGACTGAACGAAACCGAGCTGAGCGTCACCGAGCTGAAGAGCGTCGATGTTCGCCTGAGAACCGCCGGATGTGATAGCCGTGACGTTGGAGCTTGTTGTCTCGGAGATCTTGCTGGCGAGGACGCCGCCGAATCCGTAGTATGTTCCCTGATCGCCGCCGGTCGTGAACTGAAGGTTCGTGCCGCCTTCCATACCGCCGACTGTGTCAGAAGTTGCAGCGCCAGAATCAGCAGTTGTCTCTGCCGGTGCAGAACCGGAAGATGCGCCGCCGCAGCCCGCCAAGATCATGCCTGCCGCCATGATAGCGGAAAGAGCAATTGCCAGTTTTTTCTTCATAATTCTTTTCCTCCTCCTGAGATTATTAATAGTTTCTTTGCACGATATCCCCTCTTATCAGGACCTTCGTGCGATTGGCCAGGGCTTAGTAAGTACTTACTATGCCGAGCCCAAATACTAAGTCCTAATTTTATAGTAAAAACCGGCACAAGTCAAGCATTGTACAGTGTTATCACGTTAACACTTTAAACCAATGGCACCAATTCAACTTGAGGAAAAGAATTGCGATCCCTGCTCTCAGATCCGGGCGACTCCCGACTTTCTGGCCGCCTCGGCGACCGCGCGCGCAACTGCCGGGCCGACGCGCGGGTCGAAAGCCTTGGGGATAATATAATCCGCATTCAGCTCGTCGTCCGATATAAGATCCGCGAGGGCTCTGGCAGCCGCCATCTTCATCTCCTCGTTGATGTCGCTGGCTCTCACATCGAATGTGCCTCTGAAGATACCGGGGAAGGCGAGAACGTTATTGATCTGGTCCGGGAAATCCGAACGGCCTGTGGAGATAACAGCCGCTCCGGCTGCCTTCGCGTCATCCGGGAAGATCTCCGGAGTCGGGTTGGCGCATGCAAATATGATGGCGTCCCTGTTCATCGTCCGCACCATATCCTGCGTGACAAGCCCCGGCGCGGAGACGCCGATAAAGACATCCGCTCCGGCCAGCACGTCCGCCAGCGTACCCTTCTCGCCCTTGAGATTCGTGATTTCCGCCATCTCCTCCTTGATCCAGTTCATGCCCTCCGCACGGCCCTTGTAGATCGCGCCGCGGCGGTCGGTCATGACGACATTTTTGAAACCTGCCGAAAGGAGCAGCTTTGTGATGGAGATAGCCGCTGCCCCCGCGCCGGATGTGACGACCTTGACCTCTTCTTTTTTCTTGCCGACGACCTTCAGGGCGTTCGTGAGACCGGCCAGGGTGATGACAGCCGTTCCGTGCTGGTCGTCATGGAAGATCGGAATGTCGCACTTCTCCTTCAGCTTCCGCTCGATCTCGAAGCAGCGCGGAGCCGCAATGTCCTCAAGATTGATCCCGCCGAAGGAACCGGAAATGAGATAGATCGTATTGACGATCGTATCCACATCTTTCGACTTGATGCAGAGAGGGAACGCGTCGACGTCGCCAAAGGACTTGAAGAGGACGCATTTGCCCTCCATGACCGGCATGCCGGCTTCCGGTCCGATATCGCCGAGACCCAGGACAGCCGTGCCGTCCGTGATGACAGCGCACATATTCCAGCGGCGCGTCAGATCGTAGCTTTTCTGAATATCTTTCTGTATCTCAAGACACGGCTGGGCGACGCCCGGCGTGTATGCAAGCGACAGATCCACCTCGTTGCTGCACGGGACGGTGGCGATGACCTCGATCTTTCCTCTCTTTTGCTCATGCAATTTCAATGATTCTTCTGCGTAGTTCATATGTCTCTCCTTTCATGTTGCGGTTCCGGCCTGTCCGAAACTCTGTACTCTCGTAATTTATGAACATTCACAAGGCTCTGCCCTCATCCGTACCTTGCCTTTTCATAGGCGTCATGCAGCGCGGAAAGATCCTTCCTCATGATCTTCTCTTCGATCTCCCGCGGAGTCATACTCTCTGACAATTCATTCTGCCGTCCCGATTCCCTGACGAGACGGATATACTTTCTGCGCACACGGTCTGCCGGGCCGAAACCGGGTTTTTTCGTTCTCTTATCCTCTCCGGCCGTATCGTTCTCCTCCCGTGTCTCAAGAAACACCCTCTTATCCCCGTTCTCGGGCACAGCCGCCCGAAATTCATAATAGAGTCCTCGGAAGAGCCGGTAGGCGAGATAGCAGAACACGAGGATCGTGAGAGCGTAAACGATGACCTCGAACATCCGCCACAGTATAAGGAGGAAGGGGTGCTCTTCCAGGATTTCCTCTAATCGATATCCTCCTGCCATGCTCTCAACAAGCTTGTCGTCCACGTTCGGCAGGATGTGGCTGAACAGCCATACGATGGCGACAAAGAAGCCGGCTATAACGAAGATCATGCCGCGTCCGAGCAGGCTGACCAGCTCCTCACCGTCAAAGAGCAGGCCGAGAATGACCGCGAGCGCAAGTGAAGCCAGCATGAAAAAGACAGCCAGATAGAAATTCATCCTCCTCATTTTTCCGTATGGAACCCGGACATATCTCGATGAGGTGACGAAGACATTGTCAAGGCTCTCAAAATTTCTGCGCAGCATGAACAGGATGAAGAAGAAGGTCTCCGCAACGATCGCCAGAGCCGTCAGATGCTGTCTTTCTGTCGTGAAACCCGCAATAAAGATAAAAAACGGCCACACAATATGACCGATGCCCGGGTACAGCATCCGCCTGCCGGTGTTGTAGTCAAGCAGCGCCAGCACAGAGATCCAGGAAGCCTCGATCAGATGAACATAGAACATGTACGGGGCTCCGAATGTGACAAGAAATATGCCCGCAAGATGAACCAGGCCGAACGCGATGAGCGACTTAAATCTTCTTCGCAGGAGCATCGCCAGGGCCAGATAGATCAGCATCTCCAGGGAACTGATGCATATAAGGATCGGCGGCAGGTCGAACAGCATACCGAACGCAGCGTCAAAGGACATGACAAGCAGGCAGTTCGAGACCACCCGTACTGCAAAGAGCGCTGTCGGTTCTGCTTTAAAACGAGACGCTTCGTCCATACTACACCTCAATCAGCAAAAATGTGATCTCGCCCGGGATCTTCTTCTCCTCCGTCCCCCGCTCGAGCGGACAGAGCCAGTAAAGCCCGTCCTTGCGCCGCGCAAGATCCAGCGCTCCGCGGATCACCTCATCGCCCCGGTCCGAGCAGATCATGAGCGTGCTGACATTCTCTCTGCCGGCCATCCTCTTCTCCGCCCTCAGGATTTCGGGAAACGCTCTCCCGGGTTGTTCGAGATCGATCCTTGCAAAATTCATACCGACGGTCCGGATATGGTCCGCAGAGCTGCCTGCGTGAAGTACGAGTTCACGGCCGGTGATGGCATCGCAGCCATTTGAAACAATACTGACCGGGATCTTGTGATCAATGCAGCTCCCCGCAATCGTGTAAGCGATCCGGATCGCGTATTCAAGCAGCCGCTCGGGATTCCGCGCGCCGGGCTTTCTCAGATTCAGCAGGATCTCGACTTCCTGGCCGTATGTATAATCGACCAGATTCACCATGTACTCACCGGTGCGGGCCGAAGCCTTCCAGTTGATCCTCGACATCGGATCGGTCGGTACATAATTCCGTATTCCGCGAAAGGAAAAGACATCCTCGTACATTCTCCGCTTTGCCTGCATCTCTCCGAGGATCTTCTCGCTGATGCCCTCAAAGTAGTCAAAGGTCAGCATCCGCGGAAAAACGAGGAGATCCGTATCCTGATGAAGATGCATATAGCCGAGCTTGCCCGAAAAGAGCTCCGGCATCTCAATATCCGAAGAATCGATCCTGTAGTAGCCGCGCTTTTCCGCCGTCAGCATGTGCTCCCGTGTGATCTTTTCGCGGGGACCGAGACTGAAATACTCGATGACGTTCGTCCGGTCCGTGACCGACGCATTCTCGTTATCGTGCATGCGTATATTGCGGTTCAGCTTGTATTCCATGATAAGGACCGGGAGCGGAAGCCGTTTGGCGTTCGTGACCTCCTCGATCACATATAGCTCGTCGCCCTCGGTGACAGTCCTTTTGGAAAATGTGATCGTCGCGGACAGTTTTTTGTCCCAGAGGAACATATACAGATTATGAAACAGGACATACAGCATCAGTATGCCTACAGGTATCCATACGATCAGCATACTTACCTTCCGAAATCCTCTGTCGGCACCGGAACGCGGGAAAGCACTTCCCGGATGATATTCTCCTGCTCCTCAAAATAGCCGTAGTTCTGCGCCAGCACCAGGCGATGGGCAAGGACCGGGACAGCCACGAATTTTATGTCCTCGGGGACAACGAAGTCCCGGCCGGCCAGGTAAGCCGCGCTCTGGGCGGCGTGCATGAGGGCGATCGAGCCTCGCGGACTGACGCCGGCCGTAATATCATTTCTGCCCCGCGTCGCGCTTACGATATCCGCGATGTAGCCCAGCAGCTCGGGCCGCACGTCTACCGTAAGCGCCGCTTTCCCAGCTTCCGCTATGTCTGCGGCGGAGGAGATGCAGGCGATGTCCGAACGCGGGTCCCTCTTCATAAAGCTGTACAGTATGCGCACTTCATCCGCCCTTTTTGGGGTTCCGAGCGATATGCGCATGAGAAAACGGTCGAGCTGGGCTTCCGGCAGCGGAAATGTACCGCCGGTCTCGATCGGGTTCTGGGTCGCGATGACCATGAAAGGCTCCTCAAGGCGTCTCGTCGTGCCGTCGACCGTGACCTGCCGCTCTTCCATGCATTCAAGAAGGCCGGACTGCGTGCGGGGCGTCGCCCGGTTGATCTCGTCCGCGAGAAGGATATTGGTAAAGACAGGTCCCTTCCTGAACTCGAACTCACCGCTCTGCCGGTTCCAGACATTAAGACCTGTGACATCTGAAGGCAGCAGGTCCGGCGTGAACTGGATCCGGCCGAAGCCGGTATCGACTGAGCGCGCCAACAGGCGGGCCAGCGTGGTCTTGCCCGTCCCCGGCATATCCTCAAGCAGTACATGTCCGCCGGTAATGAGCGCGATCAGCACAAGCGTCGTCGCGTCCGGCGTGCCGATCAGGATCTCATTGATATTGTCTCTTACACGGATTAATCTCTCGCGGGCGTCACTCATGATACACTCCCATCACATACTACAAGCGCCGATACGCTTCATTAAGGCACGTCGCATTCTTTCTCCATTTTATTATAAGACCTGTTCCGTGATTTCGCCACTTAAATAATGGCGTTTCTGTATTGTAGAAGTAAGGGGATTCATTATTGCACAACATGCACAAATATATTATAATAATTGCATGTAATTTTGAGTTTTTTGTCTAATCTGATCAAAGAAAGGAGAACGCATGTTAGAATACAATAAGCTCGAATCCAAGCATTTTCCAAACGTCATCCTGCGTGTCGTGCCCGGGCATTTTGTTACTCCGAACTCGCATACGAACTACCTGATGGACATGAACGCGATCATGCGCAGACAGTCAGAAGCCCAGGCCGTTGCGTCGGCAATGTGCGAATTCTTCAGCACAGACACGTCTGTCGATACGATCTGCTGTCTTGAGGGCATGGAGGTCGTTGGAGCCTATCTGGCAAACGAACTTACCAAAGCCGGAAATATTTCCAAGAACGCGCACAAGACTCTCTACATCATCTCCCCCGAATACGGCATCAACGGCCAGATGGTCTTCCGTGAAAATATGTATATGATGCTGAATAACAAGAACGTACTCCTCATTCTGGCCACCGCCACAACAGGACAGACGATCGCCCGCGCAGCGGAAACGCTGAACCATTACGGCGCCAAGGTCGTCGGCATCTCCGCGATCTTCTCCGCCTGCACAGCGATCGACGGATTCCCGATCCACTCTATCTTCGATCAGAGCGACCTGCCCGAATACCGCTCCTACAAGCACCATGACTGCAAGCTCTGCAAGAAGGGCATCAAAGTCGACGCCATCTGCAACGGCTTCGGCTATTCACAGATCTGATAAAAGCCAAAGGAGGCTGTCGCCACAATGCGACAGCCTCTGTTCTTTCGTCTATATCCCAAACGCAGCTCTTCATCCCACATATAAGACGCGTTCTTAAAGGCGCACTGATCCCGGACTGACGTCATAAGAGTTCCGGGCCAGTGATTTCATTTCAGATAAGACCCAGCTCCACGCACGCGTTCCAGATCCCGTCATCGAATATGTCCGTCGTGACATAATCCGCCGCGCGCATCGCCTCCCTGGTGCCATTTCCCATCGCAACGCCGACGCCCGCCGTTTTCAGCATATCAAGATCATTGACACTGTCGCCGAAAGCGATCGTATCCTCCACAGGGATCCCGAAGAGTTCACAGACCTTGAGGATACCGCTGCCCTTTGAATAGCCTTTCGGCACGCTCTCGACGACGGTCGCGGTATGGATGAGATTCTCAAAATCCCTCTCCAGATACCGGTAGCCTGTCTCGACATCGGCGCCGGTCGTATCGCAGCTCAGCTTCGATACCTCCCATGCTCCTTCGTTCTCACGGATCGGCAGCCTCTTCTCCCCCAGCTGCCTCAGAATGACCTTGCCGTAGGGATCATCCTCAAACTCTTCCAGATCGAAATACAGATAATCGCGGCCTTCCAGAATCGGTCTGAAACCGAGCGGCCTGATCGCGTCCAGCACATCCTTCACAAGGTCGTTGTCAAGCCTATAGTAAAAGATCACATCTTCCGCGCGATAACGGACGTCCGCGTCTTTCCGCCCGGCTTTTCGTACAAACGTTCCGTCGGCCTTCCGCTCTACCCCCGCGCACTCGATCATCGTACCGCAGCCCGAGACAACGCCGTCAAACCCGAGCGCGAAAAGATTCGGGTCCGTGACAAAGCCCCGCGACCTGCCGGTGTTGATAAAGGCAAGATGCCCGTTCGCGCGCAGCGCTCGGATCGCTCTCCCCGTGCTCTCCGGAATCTCATTATGAAAGTTCCAGAGGGTGCCGTCTATATCAAAAAAAACAATTTTCGTGCTGCCCATAGCTTACCTCACAATCGGCGCGCCTTCCTTTCTATGAGACTCCTCATAGATCGAAACTGCCATATAGTACATGTAATAGATCGTTCGCCAGTTGCGGATGGAAGACCTTCCGCCGTATCTCCTTCTCATCGCGACCGGGACTTCTTTGATCTTGAAGCCTTCCCAGATGAGATCCGCCAGCGAAGCCGGTTCCGGATAAGGATTCCGGTAATGCTTGGCAAAGTGTTTTACAACGTCCGCGCTCGCTGCCCGAAATCCGCTCGTGGGATCCTGTATGACGTGATAACAGAATATATAGAGGAGGAAAGAAATAAAAAGCCCTCCGACCCGGCGAAGACCGCCCCGCACGTAGTATTTGCCGCCTTTCACATAGCGCGAACCGATAACGAGATCTGCCTCGCCCTCCACTATCGGTTCAATGAGATCCATGATAAAGCGCGCGTCATGCTGGCCGTCGCCGTCATACTGTATCGCGATGTCATAACCGTGCCGGACCGCGTACCGGTATCCGGTCTGTACTGCCCTGCCGATGCCGCGGTTGCGGGGGTGAGTGATATGAGGAATTTCATTTTGTCTCAGAATCAGCTCTGTCCTGTCCTTTGAACCATCGTTG
>JAZRKZ010000138.1:0-2384 GCA_045646565.1 Lachnospiraceae bacterium | reverse complement strand
GGTTTGACAACGTCGGTTTTCATCTCAGCGACAATGAGGTCACGCTGGACTTTAACGGCGTGATCGACGCGGACGGGATCCGGGATATCGAGCGCCGTGTGAATACGGTCATTTGCAGGAATATCCCGTCAGAGATCCGCTTTCTGAGCGGCGACGAGGCGAGGAATACCGAGTATCGCAGCAAGATCGATCTTGACGATGAGATCCGCGTTGTAACTTTCCCCGGCGTGGATTCGTGCGCCTGCTGCGCGCCGCATGTTGCCCGAACGGGCGAGATCGGCTGTCTCAAGGTCGTCGGACTGCAGAACTATAAGGGCGGCGTCCGCGTCAGTATCCTGTGCGGCAGCCGCGCGATGGAAGTGTTCTACCATGACAGGGATATTCTTGAAAAGACGGCCAACTATCTTTCGAATTCCACGGACGAGGTCTTTCATCTGGTCGTGAAGGCGAAGACGGAACTGGCCGAGACGAAAGCGGCGCTCGCGCAGGTCACGAAGCAAATGATGCAGATCCGCATCGACGCCATCCCGCCCGGAGATGGGGATGTCTGTCTTTTTGAGGAGGCCCTCGATCCCGCTGCTATGCGCGGCGCAGTCAATGCGCTCACCGCAAAGAAGAGCGGTATGTGCGGCATGTTCGTCGGCAACGATAAGGACGGCTACCGGTATGTGATCGGCACCCGGACCGGCGACGCCCGGAAACTGAACGCGGTCCTTCGGGAACGGTTCGGAGCCCGCGGCGGCGGAAAAGCGGAGATGGTACAGGGATCGGTCGCAGCCGCTGCTTCGGAAATTGATTCGTTCTTTGTAAAATAATAGTTGCATTATAGTCTTTTATACGCTATAATCACAAATGTCGTTTCGAGGAAACGCAGGCTGCTTTGGCACAGGTGGTAGCGCACATCATTGGTAGTGATGAGGTCTCGGGTCCGAGTCCCGAAAGCAGCTCGAAGCCCCACAGGATAAGCTGTGGGGCTTTTCTTTTCATGTTAAAGGATGAAGTTATGGCGGGAATAGTGCTTCTTGAGCCGGAGATTCCGGCAAATACAGGGAATATCGGACGAACATGTGTCGCGACCGGCACGTCGCTGCATCTGATCGATCCGCTCGGCTTTCAGCTCACGGAGCGGAATCTGAGACGTGCGGGGATGGATTACTGGGGAAGACTGGATGTCCGCCGGTATATGAATTATGAGACGTTCCTTCGGGAAAACCCGGGAAGGCGGGTCTGGTACGCGACGACGAAAGCCAGACGGACCTATGCCGATGTGGAGTTTCATTCGGATGATTATATCATGTTCGGAAAAGAGAGCGCCGGTATACCCGAGGAGATCCTGAAGGAGAATGAAGAACGCTGTATCAGGATCCCCATGCTCGAGGGGGAACGGTCCCTCAATCTTGCAAATTCCGTATCGATCATTCTCTATGAGCTGCTCAGGCAGAATCGGTTTTCGGGAATGCAGGTAACAGGTCAGCTGCATCGCCTTAAGTGGTGACGATCCATTGGGAGGAACAGATGGAGATAAAGTATCAGATCATCCGGAGCGCCAGAAGGACTCTGCAGATCGAGATCAAGGCCGGAGGACAGGTCATTGTCCGCGCGCCGCAGCGTGTCTCCGATGCGGAGATACAGAGGTTCGTGGATTCGAAGGCTGCCTGGATCGCCGGCCATATCGAAAAGCTGAAGGCGAGGGAAGCGGAAAGGCCGAAGGAGGAACGGCTTTCCATGGAGGATATCCGGGAACTGGCCGATCAGGCGCTCGTTGACATTCCGGCGAGAGTCAGACGCTATGCGCCGATCGTCGGCGTGGAATACGGGAGGATCACGATCCGGAATCAGAAGTCGAAATGGGGAAGCTGCAGTTCACAGAAGAATCTCAATTTCAACTGCCTTCTTATGCTTGCGCCGGAGGCGGTAAGGGATTACGTCGTCGTTCACGAATTATGTCATCTGATCGAGCTCAATCATTCGAAGAAGTTCTGGGCGCATGTAAAACGGGTGCTCCCGGATTATAAAAAGCAGGAAGAATGGCTGAAAATGCAGGGCCCGTCCCTCATGCGCAGGATGACGGGATAAAAAAAGCTGTCGCGTTTTGCGCGGCAGCTTTTTTATCCGAGCCTGGCGAGAAGCTCGTGCTTTTTCTGTGTGAATTCGGACTCTGTGAGAATACCCATGTCTCTCAACTCTCCGAGTTTGTTCAGCGCGTCGTAGATCGCCTCGATCTCCTCGGCGGGGGGCATGACGGATGTGTCGAGGTAGGAATCATCACCGGAGAGTCCGTAAGAAGGCTGCGTGTTGAACTGCGGTCTCGCATAGAAAGCTCCTTCCGGAATGTCGTTGTCCTCGATCGTATCATAGTTCAGAGCGGTGCCGACACTGTCATG
>JAZRKZ010000137.1:0-11588 GCA_045646565.1 Lachnospiraceae bacterium | reverse complement strand
CTCTATCCAGCTGAGCTACCCACACACTTCGTTGCCTGTCTGCAACGAAATATATACTACATCCAAAAACAGGATTTGTCAACACACTTTTTTAAATTTCATCTGACCTTCCTATGTTTCTCAGTTTCATCATGGCAAGGAACAGTAATCGCCGTTCCGGCGGCCTCAGTTCTGGAACAGAGGCGTCGAATAATACCTGTCGCCGGAATCAGGGAGAATAACGACGATGGTCTTGCCTGCATTTGCCTCGTCGCGGGCGAGTTCAATCGCGCCGTAAAGGGCGGCACCCGAAGAGATCCCTACCAGCACGCCCTCTTTTCTCGCAATCATCTTCGCGGTCGCAAAGGATTCCTCATCCCCGACAGCGATGACACCGTCATAGAGCTTCGTGTCGAGCGTTTCCGGGACAAAGCCCGCACCGATTCCCTGAATCTTATGAGGCCCGCCATGGCCTTCGCTAAGAACAGGCGACGACTTCGGCTCAAGAGCATAGACCTTGACGGCAGGGTTCTTTTCTTTCAGATAACGCCCTGTTCCGGTCAGTGTCCCGCCGGTCCCGACGGCAGCGACGAAAATATCGACCTCGCCGTCCGTATCCTCCCAGATCTCCGGACCTGTTGTCAGATAATGCGCTTTGGGATTGGACGGATTGACGAACTGACCCGCAAGAAAACTGTTCGGGGTCTTTTCCGCCAGTTCTTCCGCTTTCGCAATTGCGCCTGACATTCCCTGCGCACCGTCCGTGAGCACGATCTCCGCGCCATAGGCCTTCAGAATATTAATGCGCTCGACCGACATGGTTTCCGGCATGGTGAGAATGACCTTATAACCTTTTGCAGCCGCGATCGACGCAAGACCGATCCCCGTATTGCCGGATGTCGGCTCAATGATGACGGATCCTTCCGCAAGCAGACCGGCAGCTTCCGCATCCTCTATCATGACCCTGGCAATTCTGTCCTTCGCCGACCCTGCCGGGTTAAAATACTCAAGCTTGGCCAGCAGACGGGCTTTGAGACCAAGTTCTTTTTCTATGTTCCTGAACTCGACGAGCGGCGTTCCTCCGATGAGACCAAGTGTACCTTCATAAATCTTTGCCATTATCGTTTCCTCCTAAAAAAAGCCCCCGCCGGTTTCCCGGCGGGGGCCGCTTCCTTCATATGAAAGAGGATCAATCCATATCGCGAATGATCTTTCTTGTGCGAAGAATGGATGTCGGGCTCATGGACAGCTCGTCGATACCCATCTTTACGAATACTTCTGTCAGCTCCGGATCAGCACCGAGCTCGCCGCAGATACCAACCCATGTGTTGTGTCTGTGACCTGCATCGATTGTCATCTGGATAGCCTTAAGGACTGCCGGATGATGAGCATCGAAGAATTTCTCGAGCTTCTGGTTCTGGCGGTCGATTGCGCAGGTGTACTGTGTCAGGTCGTTCGTGCCGATGGAGAAGAAATCTACGAGCTCAGCAAGTTCATCAGCCATGAAGACTGCTGCCGGAGTCTCGATCATGATACCAACGGAGATGTCCTCATTGAACGGTACGTCATGAGCGCGAAGATCAGCCTTAGCTGCCTCGAGGAGCTTCAGTGAACGCTCAACTTCCCACTTGGAAATGATCATCGGGAACATGATCGCTACATTGCCGTACGCAGAAGCACGAAGGAGAGCCTTCAGCTGTGTCATGAAGATCTCTTCACGTGTCAGGCAGATACGGATTGCGCGGAAGCCCAGAGCCGGGTTCTCTTCCTTGTCAAGCTCGAAGTAGTCGATCTGCTTGTCAGCGCCGATATCCAGTGTACGGATAATAAGCATCTTGCCTGCAAGGAGCTCAGCGACCTGCTTGTAAGCCTGGAACTGCTGATCCTCTGTCGGATAGTTGTCATTCTGCAGATACAGGAACTCGGAACGGAAGAGGCCGACGCCCTCGCCGTCATTCTCAAGAACATAGCCGACATCGCCGACGCCGCCGATGTTGCAGTACAGATGTACGTGTCTGCCGGATTTCGTTACGGACTCAAGGCCCTTCATCTCATCGAGGAGTTTTCTCTTCTCGATCTCTGCAGCCTGAAGTTTCTTATACTTCGCAAGTGTCTCCTCAACCGGATCGATGAGTACGGAGCCGGACATACCGTCTACGATTGCCATCTTTCCGTTGACATCCTTCGGAACCTTGACCTGTACAAGAGCCGGAATGTTCATTGTACGTGCAAGAATAGCTGTGTGAGAATTCGTGGAGCCTTCTCTTGTAACGAATGCAAGTACCATAGCCTTGTCGAGCTGAACTGTCTCTGACGGAGCAAGATCATCAGCTACAAGGATGACCGGCTCTGTGAATGTGTTGCCGCCAGCACCGCCGCCCATAAGGTCGGTTACGAGACGAGTAGAAATATCCTTGACGTCTGCCGCGCGGCCTCTCATGTACTCATCTTCCATGCTTGCGAACATTGCAGCAAAGTTCTCGCCAGTTGTCTGAACAGCATACTCTGCATTGACTTTCTGCTCTTTGATGATCTCTTCGATGGACTCATTATAGTCATCATCGTCAAGCATCATCTGGTGTACTTCGAAGATTTCAGCGTGAGCTTCGCCTACATCAACAAGTGCCTTCTCATAGAGTGCCTTGAGCTCGCCCATAGCCTGTTCCTTGGCTGCATGAAGGCGCTCGATCTCCGCTGCGACATCAGCTACCTGTGTCTTCTCGATAGCTCCATCCGCCTTGACCATCTCTGCGATCTTGCCGATAGCGATTCCCTGATACGCTGCTTTGCCAGTGAATTTTTCCATCTCAGTGCTCCTTTTTTAATATTAGATTTGAACGAAATCACCACGATTCCGAACAGCAAGAACATACTTCTCTGCTTATTATATGACATGGAAGACCTATAAGCAACGGAAATTTGTTGATTTTTAACCAATTACCGCATTTCATTCAAATTTCCGCCGTCATTTTCAACACACCCTTTTAACTGTATACACAGCTGAATATGCAAATATTCACAAAGCTGAAGACGCAGGGCATCCTCTTTATCGTTATTATGTCTCCGGCATCTCAGTGTGAGACGGCCCCCGCCTCTTAAGGCGGAGCACCAAAAACCAGTATCAGCGCCGGGCGGCGATCCTCCGCTGAGATATGCGCCTTACGAGGCTGCCCAGGCAGTAAGCCGATCACTCGACGGTGACAGACTTAGCAAGGTTCCGCGGCTTATCTACATCGAGCCCCTTCGCGCAGCTTAAGTAATAGCCGAGAAGCTGCAGCGGAATGATCGCCAGCGTCGTCGCGAAATGCTCGTCCGTCTTCGGAATATAGACCGTAAAGTCAGCTGTATCCTCAATATTATAATTGCCGTAGGACGTAAGTCCCATAAGATAAGCGCCGCGGCTCTTGCACTCGACCATATTGGAGACCGTCTTCTCGTAAAGGCCGGACTGTGTCAGAGCACCGACGACAAGCGTTCCGTCCTCAATTAGCGAAATCGTCCCGTGCTTCAGCTCTCCCGCCGCGTAAGCTTCGGAATGAATGTAGCTGATTTCCTTCATCTTAAGACTGCCTTCCATCGAGATCGCGTAATCAATCCCCCTGCCGATAAAGAAAATGTCGTGCGCATTGGAATACTTGGACGCGAACCATTGTATCCTCTCCTTATCTTCGAGAAGACGACCGATCTTTCCGGAGAGCGTCCGCATCTCTGTCAGCATCTCATGTACCTTACAGTCATCGATCATACCGCGTATGCGTGCGAATTCAATGGCCAGGATATAGGAGGCGATGAGCTGGGCCGAATAGGCTTTCGTTGTCGCGACGGCGATTTCCGGACCCGCCAGCGTGTAGAGTACATAGTCCGCTTCACGGGCAATAGAAGATCCGACAACGTTGACAATCGCGAGAGTCTTATTGCCAAGGCTTTTCGCTTCCCGGAGAGCAGCGAGAGAATCCGCGGTCTCTCCGGACTGGCTGATGATCACGACCAGATTATTTTTGTCGAGGAGCGGCCTCCTGTAGCGGAACTCCGACGCCAGTTCCACACGGACAGGAATGCGCGCGAGATCTTCAAAAATATACTGGGCGGCAACTCCGACATGATACGCGCTGCCGCAGGCAACAATCGTCACGCCGCTGGCGCAGGAAACCATGTCGTCAGGTATTCCGACAGCCGTAAGGTCGATCACCGGTCCTTCTTCTGTGTCCCTGACATAAGCGCCGACGGTATCCGCAACGGACTTCGGCTGCTCGTGGATCTCTTTCATCATGAAATGTTCAAATCCGCCCTTCTCGGCAGCTTCCGCATCCCACTTGATCTCATGCAGCTCTTTCTCAATAATATCGCCGTCAAGATTATAGAACTCCGCTTTTCCGGCTGTCAGCCTCGCCATCTCGAGATTGCCGATATAGTAGACGCTGCGTGTGTAATTCAGGATTGCCGGAACATCGGAGGCGACATACACCTCATCGTTGCCGACGCCGATGATCATCGGGCTGTCTTTCCTTGCGACATAAATCTCGCCCGGGTATTCCCTGAACATAACGGCGAGGGCGTAGGAACCGCGAACACGGACCATTGTCTTGGCAATCGCGTCAATCGGCCCCATCTTATACTTGTTATAATAATAGTCGACGACTTTGACCGCGACTTCCGTATCCGTCTCGGAATAGAATTTATATCCCTTTCGGACCATCTTGTCCTTAAGTTCCTTGAAATTCTCGATAATTCCATTATGGACAGCGACAACATTCATATCACTAGTCGCATGAGGATGCGCATTGCTTTCCGACGGCTCGCCGTGGGTCGCCCATCTGGTATGACCGATGCCGCAGTTTCCGGGTACGGCCGTCCCTTCGTTGGTCTTCTCCGAGAGGACTTTGAGACGTCCTTTCGCCTTTACGACGACCGGGACTTTATCTGCGTCACGTACCGCGATTCCCGCAGAATCATATCCTCTGTACTCCAGTTTCGACAGTCCTTCCAGCAGGATCGGCGCCGCCTGTCTCGGTCCGATATATCCGACAATTCCACACATAATACGATCTCCTCTCAAAAAAACATGAACCGACGCTCGTAACCAGCATCGGTCCTCATAGAAAACTACTCAACTTCCAGACGGACGTCACTTCCCGCATCCATATGCAGCGTCCATCGGACCGCCCGCCTTCCGTCCGTCCACTTCGCCGACTTTCGGATCCGCCCATGCAGGCATATTGAGGCCTCCCCAGTTAATTCAATTTTTAACAGTATAATATTTCAGGAGATAAAAGTAAAGCTATTTTGCCGGTCGCTTTCCTTAAGCGCACAAGGTTCACAAAGATATTGAAGCATGCTTATATCTTTACTGCATTATGTCTACCATTCCCCGTATTTAAGAATTTTTTAATCAAAAAATGCACAATTTTCCCATATTTTTTACTCAAAATCGCAACAATATGTTACAATACTATTAGTCTCATTGCACAAGTCCTTGTCTCTGAGGACTGTTCCAAAAAGCTTTTATTATTACCAAATATAAAAGAAAGAGAGGTTTCACATTATGCAAAACTCAATGTTAGCAATGATTCTGGCCGGTGGTCGTGGTAGCCGTCTGAAAGACCTTACCAACAAAGTGGCCAAGCCAGCCGTCTCATACGGTGGAAAGTACCGTATCGTCGACTTCCCGCTTTCCAACTGCGCGAACAGCGGTATCGATGTTGTCGGTGTCCTTACACAGTATGAATCCGTCGAGCTGAACTCCTATGTTGCAGCAGCAGGCAACTGGGGTCTCGACAGCCGTGACAGCGGTGTATTCGTACTTCCGCCGCGTGAAAAAGCTGATGCCGGTCTCGATGTCTATCGCGGAACCGCAGATGCTATCTCCCAGAACATTGACTTTATCGACAAGTATGATCCGGAATATCTGCTTGTCCTCTCCGGTGACCACATCTACAAGATGAACTACGACAAGATGCTGGATTATCATAAGGAGAAAAACGCTGACGTCACAATCGCTGTCCGTGAGGTTCCGTGGAAAGAAGCACCGCGCTTCGGTATCATGAACACAGACGCCGACCTCAACATTATCGAGTTCCAGGAGAAGCCGAAGGAGCCGAAGAGCAACCTTGCATCCATGGGTATCTATATCTTCTCATGGAAGAAGCTTCGCGCGATCCTCGTAGCAGACATGGTCAATCCGGATTCCAGCCATGACTTCGGTAACGATGTCATCCCGACATATCTGAACGCCGGCGACAAGCTCGTTGCATGGAAGTTCAAGGGATACTGGAAAGACGTAGGAACCATCGATTCTCTGTGGGAAGCCAACATGGACCTGCTCGACAAGAAGAACGAGCTGGATCTTGGCGATAGCTCCTGGAAGATCTATACAGACGATGCTCCGGCTCTTCCGCAGTATATCGGACCGGATGCCTGCGTTGAAAACTCCTACATCACACAGGGCGTTATCGTAAACGGCGAAGTCAAGAATTCCGTACTGTTCACAAACGCTTCGGTTGCAGCCGGCGCTAAGGTCATTGATTCCGTCCTTATGCCGGGCGCTGTTATCAAGGAAGGCGCTACTGTTGTCCGCGCACTCATCGCTGACGGCGTTGAGATCAGTGCAGGCGCAGCAGTCGGCAATGCTGACAGCGAAGAAATCACACTTGTAGCAAAAAATGTGTAAAGGGGGAAGAATAAAATGGCAGTAAAAGCATTAGGCATTGTCACTTCCGGCAATCGCATTAAGATTGAAGGCATGCAGGCTTTCCGTCCTGTCTCTGCATTTACATTTGTCGGTCGCTACAGAATGATCGACTTCCCGCTCTCAAATCTCAGCAATTCCAATATTGAGAGAATTCAGGTATTTGCAGGCGCAAATCCGCGTTCTCTCGCTGAGCATGTCGGCACAGGCCGTCATTATGGTATCAACAGCAAGCGCGGCAAAATTCAGCTGCTCTTCTCTCCGGAGAGTGAAGTAAACGAGATCTACAATACAGACGTTGCTTCCTTCCTGTATAACGAAGATGTCATCGAGAGAGCTCCGGGCGAATATGTTGTCCTTGTTCCGTCTTACATGGTATTCGCGCAGAACTATGAAGATCTGCTTGATCAGCATGTCGCTTCCGGCGCTGACATTACTCTTCTGTATCACAAGGTAGACAATGCGGACGTAGCTTACATGAACTGCGAGTTCCTGAAGCTTGACGACGAGAAGACTGTCCTGGGCATCCAGACGAACATCGGCGGAAAAGCCAGCAAGAACATCTTCATGAACAGCTACATCCTGAAGAAAGATCTGTTCCTTGAGCTCATCAAGGAAGCGAAGAAGACATCCTCGATGTACAACTTCTTCAACATTGTAAATGACAAGGCAGCTACTGAAGCCCTCAATATCAAGGGCGTTCAGCACGAAGGATACTTCGAAGCCATCACAGACTTCAAGTCCTACTTCAGAGCAAACCTTGAGCTCACAGATCTTGCGACCGCTTCCAGCCTGTTCACAGAGAAGTGGCCGATCTACACCAGAACAAACGATGCATGCCCGACACAGTATCTCCCGGGCGCTTCTGTAAAGAAGTCCCTCATCTCCAACGGCTCGCTCATCGCCGGCACAGTTGAGAACTGCATCATTGGCCGCGGCGTTGTCATTGAGGAAGGCGCAGTTGTAAAGAACAGCGTTATCTGCTCCGAAGTCAAAATCGCTAAGGATACAGTTATTGAGAACCAGGTCGTTGACAAATACGCAAGCATCCTTCACGCTAAGGAAATCATCGCTGATCCGGAGAAACCGGGTTATGTCAAGAGACTCGATACTCTTTAATCACATTTGGTAATAATAAGCAAGGGCTGCTGCCGTCACAGGCAGCAGTCTTTTTTACTCAATTGCTTCAAAAAGTTCTTGCCGTAGGCCTCATTATCTGATATTATAGCTAAGTACGGATTGTACGAGTTTTCCTCGATAGCTCAATGGTAGAGCACTCGGCTGTTAACCGAGTTGTTGTAGGTTCGAGCCCTACTCGGGGAGCTCGATGAAGGTTTTCTTCATCCCCTGGATCTTTAGCTCAGTTGGTTAGAGCAGTCGGCTCATAACCGATCGGTCCGGGGTTCAAGTCCCTGAAGATCCATTCACTGCCTGGCCGGGCTTATTGCCCGGAGGTAGGCAGGGAAATCTTCGGATAATATCTGGCTCTGTGGTACAGTTGGTTAGTACGCCGCCCTGTCACGGCGGAGGTCGAGGGTTCGAGTCCCTTCAGAGTCGTAGGGCTGGGCATGAGCCCGGCTCTTTTCTTTCACAGCTGCGCCGGCATGGCGAAATAGGCAGACGCAAGGGACTTAAAATCCCTCGGAGTAACATCCGTGCCGGTTCGAGTCCGGCTGCCGGCAGATAAAAAGACCTCGATTATGCTGAATTACCAGCATGACCGAGGTCTTTTTATTAACCCATGTAATCACCGTTGTAGCTTACAAGGACCGCGCTCTCTACGCCCTCTATATCGGCAAGCTCGTTGACAAAATCCGTGTTATCATCTTTGAGCCGAACCTCGAGATTCAGTTCCACAAACCCTTTTTGAGCTGTCTTGCTCTTCACGATACATTTTTTGAGACGCCGGTTCAGATAATCCATCGCCTTCGTCTCACTTGCATGATCCGATGTCCGGAGCACGATGATGTAGGGATTCGACATATCTTTGTGATTTGCAAAGACAAAAATGATGACGCCGATCAAAACACTGCCGAACACCGCCAGCGGAATCATCCCGGCCGCAAGCACAATACCGTCCGCAATGGCCCAGAACAGGAACGCAATATCAAGCGGTTCCTTGATCGCTGTTCTGAATCGAACGATCGAAAGCGCGCCGACCATACCAAGCGACAGTACAACGTTCGACGTTACAGCAAGGATCACGAGCGTCGTGATCATGGTCAGCGCGACCAGCGTAACACCGAAACTTGAAGAATACATAACCCCGGAGTACGTTTTCTTATAAATAAAAAAGATAAAAAGTCCGAGGCAGAAAGCCAGAACCAGGGCAAGCACAATATCAAGAATGCTGACCGCGGTTATATTTTCCAGAAAGCTGGACTTAAAAATGTCATTGAATGTCATTTCGATCTCCTTTGATTATCACCCGTACACTCTGCACTGGGCGTATTTTGAAAATGAGCTCACTCTGCGGCCGGGCGTCTGAACGGCAGATTTAATTATATCCGGAAGAAATTCATCCCACTTCACTTCCATAAGGATCGGAGCGTCGCCCGCAGGGATCGTCACACAATCCGGATTCAGGAAATCGGTGCAATGAAGGCCTGTACGAATATCATAATCAAATGTCACTCTGACATTGCCGGGACCGTAAATGAACGGCTGCCGCGTATAGTCCACGATCGTTTTCGGTCTGAGGCCCTGATATCGCATCTTACAGTAAAGCTCCCGGACCAGAGAATGCGGAGACCTCATCATAAAATCCAGGTCGCCATCCAGGATTTTCTGCACCTCCTCTTTCGTGAGAGGAACGCTGTGCTTAGACTCCAGCCCATTCATCTTACTCTTCTTCTCTAGTTTGATAAAGGTCGTGTCAAAGTCATAATATCGTATCCTGAACTTCTCTCTCATGTTCACTCCGTCAATTTTCTGCCGAAGTGCACGATCGCTGATATCGTCAAAATACAGGCTCCGTATATGATAGCTTCCATCTTTCGCGTGGGGATCTCCCCTCGCTACAGCCATGAGTCTTGACCGTATTGCGAACAGATCGGCCTTGCTTATCTCATGCTTCCACTCGTGTCTGTAGTGGACATCCATGCCGCATTTCCTCCTCAGTTTTTTTGTCGGTCTGCCGCTCTTACCCGCTTGAAGAAAGCCATCATGAACTGCGCCAGCTCTTTTAAGATCCAGGCCGCCAGCAGCGTTGCAAGCACATAGACAATATAGAGCAGCAGGATTTTCTTCCGCGAAAGGCTCTCAAGATCAACTCCTTTCAGAATCCTGTAAAGGAGCCAGTGGTGAACGAGAAAAATCGGATACATAAGCGCACCCGTATGGGCGATTTTCTCTTTCACGGCCGGCCAGTCGAGGAGCCGGCTGATGAGGAGCACAAATGCAAAAATGCCGGCACAAAAAGACACCGTCCAGCAAAATGTATCCGTCATGCCCTTCTGCATCAACCGGTAAGCGATGCACGCCCAGATGAGCGCACCGCCAAAGAGCCGCAGCGGATATCTGTCCAGTTTAAATTTCACAATAGTCATTCCGAACAGGACTTCCGGGATCCGAATAAAGAACCAGAGTCTGCAGATACGGTCGGGCTGTATGACCATACAGATCACAATATTGAGCAGAAGAGAGGCGATCCATGTGGCGACCGGCGCTTCCTGAACACCTTTTCTGAGCAGCGGCCAGATAATGTAGATCGATATAATGCAGCCAAGGAACCACTCGCCGATTATATAAAAGCTTCCGTGAATGAGACCCAGAGTCGACAGATACCCATCATAGCCGATAAAACTGAATATAAGTTTCCACACGGGCACATCCGCGATTTTTCCGTCAAGAATAAATGTAAGGGCCGTCGTCGCGATAAATGCGATCCACAACATCGGATAAATACTCAGAGCTCTCTTCTTATAAAACATTCCGAGCTCCGTGTGCTCGTTGGAAATCATCAGCGATGCGCCGGAAATCATAAAGAATAAGCTGACGCCGATATCCCCCAGATAGGCCCCGAGATAAAAACTCGGAATGATCGAATTAGGATATTGAAAAAAACCGAAGATTTCAAATCCGGAAACTGCCGCGTTAAAATGCACCGTAATCACACAAAAACAGGCAAACAGACGAATCAGATCTATATACAGCTTCCTCTCTTTTACCTTTGTCGTTTTATAATCCGCTTTTTCGTGCTCCATTCTATCCCTCCGGAAATCCGCTATACGATGAAACCGTAAAGACTTCCGCCTATTCCGTGTTCCGAGCAATAATGATAACACGTTTTACTGTTTGGCGCTACACTTCCGTTGAGTCGAGACTCGTTTTTGATCCTTTTTAAGAGTATTTCCCAATAAAGAGCCTCGGGTCGGACCTGCAGATACTTTGTACTGCAACGGTCCGACCCGAGATTTTATCTATCAATCAGATGTTCCTCCGTATTTAAATGTTTTGATGCTGCCCTACATTTCCCCGATTATCAATCTGAAAGGTGATTTCTTTAGCAATCCCGTCATCATGAAGGCAGCCGTCCCAAAGACAAACAGGTTGGTGCTGACAACAATGGTGGGATGAGCATCCGGAATAAAGGTATACGTTATGTAGATCAGCGGAGAATGGAAAAGATACAGACCATACGAATAGCTGCTCAAAAGCTCAGCATATCCACATGTTGTTTGTGGCATCATAAGATATAAGGAGACAACGAGCAGGACTTTTACTATGACAAGAAACGGCGAGGCAGAGTTCGTCGGCATGATCATGCCAGCAGCCGTATTTATTGAAAATAAGATCCATCCCGCAATATGAGTCATCCTGTTCTTCTCGAATCTGTTCCATAGCATAGAAATCAGATAACCGACTTCAAAATAGAGCAGGTGCTTCGACGGATCGCGGATGATGCCAATCTTCGGAAACAGGT
>JAZRKZ010000136.1:0-3703 GCA_045646565.1 Lachnospiraceae bacterium | reverse complement strand
CACCCTGTGATGTAACGCCACTATAGACAGCAATATCTATTGGGGTCAAAGGTCGGAGGCGCAAACCGTTACTACGACTGGGCAGTTACAAGCCCATGACCTTTAGGTCGTGGGTAGTTGACAGTGCAGACCTTATATGTGCTTATATCTTTCTTTCAAAAACTTCCCGCGCCATGGTCCATGGATCGTCCTGTTAGTCTCTTTTTTATCATATCACGCAAATGCACGCCGCAAAAGATTTCTGTAATGATATAATAATACAAGTGCCGCCTCCCCTTCACACCTGCAGGACAATCCCGGGGTTTTCTGGCACTCCCTTTTGTGTACTGTTATAAATCAGAACGTAAAATCGTAAAATGAGGTAACGATATGTTAGAAGAACTGAAAAAAAGAGTCATCCTGATTGCACAGGCCGCCCAGAGAGACGGACTCTGCAAGCACAAATCCGGCAACTTCTCCGCGAGAGACCCGGAGACGAATTACGTGGTCATCACGCCTTCAGGGGTGGACAGGGAACTTTTGACGCCCGATGAGATGGTCGTGATCGATCTTGATGCGCATGTTATCGAATATAAAAAGGGCATCAAGCCCTCCAGCGAGGTCCTGATGCACCTTATGATCTACAAAACGAGACCGGCCGTTATGGCCGTTGCGCACACGCATTCCATGTACGCATCAGTGTTCGCGGTCCTCGGCAGGGAAATCCCCGCGGTCGTCTACGAGGCGATGGTCCTGAGCCTCAAAAACGGCGTGATCCCGGTCGCGCCCTACGGAAGACCCGGCAGCATGGAGCTTGCGGAATCAGTAATCGAACCGGTAAAAATCTCCGACGCCATCCTGCTCGCGCGCCACGGAGCTCTGGCGGTGGATGAAAAGAGTATCGAGGACGCATACCTCAAAGCCAATTACATCGAAGAATTCGCGGAGATTTATTATCACACGCTCGCCATCAATGGCGGCAGGGAGCCGCAGGTCTTCGCTCCCGAGGAACTGCGGGCCTGGGGCTACCCGAAAGAAATCATTTTCCCGGAATAACACGCAGGACCTCCGTCCAAAAGGCAGCCGCCCCGGCTTACATTTTCCGGATCCGCTCCATCGCCCTCTGCGTATTCTCATAGGACCCGAACGCGGTCAGGCGGAAAAAATGCTCTCCGCTCGGTCCGAAGCCGGAACCCGGCGTGCCGACAACACAGGCGTTCTCAAGCAGATAGTCGAAGAATTCCCATGAAGTCATCCCGTCCGGCGTCTTCAGCCAGATGTACGGCGCGTTCACGCCGCCATAGACGGTATAGCCAGACTTTGTGAGTTCCTGACGGATATAGGCTGCATTCCGCATATAGTATGCGACCTGCTCCGCGGTCTCCCGCTTCCCGGCTTCCGAATAGACTGCCTCGCCTGCACGCTGGATAATGTAGGCAGCTCCGTTGAACTTGGTCCCGTGCCTTCTGGCCCACAGCGCGTTCAGCGAGACATCGCCGCACATGAGCTGCTTCGGGACGACCGTAAAGCCGAGACGGGTACCTGTAAATCCGGCGTTTTTCGAGAAGCTGCGCAGCTCGATCGCGCACTCTCTGGCTCCCTCGCACTCATAAATCGTGTGCGCGACGCCTTCCTCCGTGATATACGCCTCATATGCAGCGTCGTAAATGATCACCGCTCCGACTTCTCTTGCATAGTCGACCCATTTCTGGAGATCGGCCTTCGAGATCGTCATGCCGGTCGGGTTATTCGGGAAGCACAGATAAATCATATCCGGTCGCTCCTTCGGAAGCTCCGGGACAAAACCGTTTTCCTCCGTGCACGGCATATAAATGACCCGGGAGTAGCGCTCCTCCGCCGGAATATAGTCGCCGGCCCGCCCGTCCATCACGTTGGAATCCAGATACACCGGATAGACCGGGTCGCAAATGGCCACTCTGTTCTGAACGGAAAAGATCTCCCCGATATTTCCCGAGTCGCTCTTTGCTCCGTCGCTGACAAAGATCTCATCCGGACTGATATCGGCGCCCCTGCTCCGGAAATCATTTTCGCTGATCGCCTTCCGAAGAAACTCATAGCCGAGATCCGGCGCATAGCCGCGGAACGTTTCCCGGACTGCCATCTCGTCGACTGCCCCGTGGAGCGCTTTGATCACAGCCGGAGCCAGCGGCAGCGTCACATCTCCGATGCCGAGCCGTATAATTTCCTTGTCCGGATGCTGCCCGGCATACGCCTGTATTTTTTTCGCAATCGTGGAAAAAAGATAACTTCCCTGCAGTTTCAGATAATTTTCATTAATTTGGAACATTCAAGCTTCCTCCATATTCAAGTTTGGCAGCCGGCCGGCGATGTCACCCTGGCCCAGTACCTGCGCAAAAAAAGGCCCCTCAAAGAATGAACTTCTTCAAGGCGCCTTTGCCATTTTCATATTTTAGCACACATTATATGCAAATAAAACAAACATATTAAACTTTTATTAAGAGCACAAAAAACATAACCTCTTCACATCTGATTTCGTATAATTAAATTGACAGGCATATGGATGCCCTCACAAAAATCACTCAAAGAAAAGGAAAAAAACAATGAAAAAAATCAGCGCTCTATTCATAACAACCATTCTCATTCTTTCAGCCGTCGCCCTCACAGGCTGCGGAGACTCACAGTTCACAGTCGGCTGGCCAAACGCCGACATCCACGGATCGGGCAAGACGATCACTGCAGACTACACCGGCATTCCCTCCACAGGTTATCAGTGGACAGTCGAGGTCGAAGACGAAAATGTCATCAAAGAGACGAGCCACACATCAAAGGAGGCCAAGTCCACCGAATCCCAGGAAATGGTCGGCACACAGCAGGTCGAACATTTCACATACGAAGTCGTCGGGGACGGCGAGACACGCGTCGTTGCCAGATACGCCCGCAGCTGGGAGAAGAACGACGATGATCTGGAGTATATCTACAAAGTCACCGTCAAAAACGGCAAGATTTCAATGATGATGATCGACGACGAACTGACAGACTCCATCATGGAAATGCTTGACGGCGCGATACCGGAGGCCTAAACGAGACGGAGAAGGGGCTGCCGCTTAATGCGACAGCCCCTTTTGATTGTTCACACAGATTCATTCCGCAGCATGCGGGCGGAACGTTTTCCGGATTTTCCGCACGATCCGGGACGTCAACCGCCCCGACTCTGCAGCTTACTTGCCGGTATCAGAACAGACTGCCAAGTGACAGGAAGAGCGGTGCAAATACCAGAGAAACTACCGTCATCAGCTTGATCAGGATGTTGATGGACGGACCGGATGTATCCTTGAACGGATCACCGACTGTATCGCCGACGACCGCGGCATGATGAGCCTCAGAGCCCTTGCCGCCGTAATTTCCGCCTTCAATATACTTCTTCGCGTTGTCCCAGGCACCGCCGGAGTTGGACATGAAGATTGCAAGCAGAACGCCGGTCACGAGCGCTCCGGCGAGAAGACCGCCGAGAGCTTCCGTTCCGAGCAGGAGGCCGATGACGATCGGTGCCGCCGCGGCGATAATACCGGGAACGATCATCTCACGAAGAGCCGCAATTGTGGAAATGCCGACGCAGGTCTTATAGTCCGGACGGCTGGTGCCCTGAAGGATACCCTTATCCTCACGGAACTGACGGCGAACTTCCTCGATCATACTGTAGGCCGCCTTGGAGACAGACTCCATCGTGATCGCTGAGAAGAGG
>JAZRKZ010000135.1:0-6958 GCA_045646565.1 Lachnospiraceae bacterium | reverse complement strand
GGCGTAGAGATTATCCGGAGGCAGAAAGAGAACCATTTGCGCAGGACATTTAAGCGTATCGAGGAACTCTGCGCCGAGTACGATGTCGAAAAAATCGTGCTGGGACTGCCGCTCAATATGGATGACACGGTGGGGGACAGGGCAGAAAAGACACTCGAATTCAAGAATGAACTGGAGAGGCGTCTTTCTGTGCCTGTTCTTCTTGTTGATGAACGACTTACCACCGTCGAAGCCATTGAGGCGATGGATCTTGCGGGTATAAAGCGCGAGGATCGTGAAAAGTATGTGGATATGATCGCGGCGACGATCATTCTTCAGGATTATATGAATGCAGATGAAAATCGATGACCGGCAGAAGGTGCGCTATGGATACGAACAAAATTATACTGATTGATGAAAACGAAAACGAAGTTGAATTTTATATTGAGGAGCAGACGCGGATCAGCGGGAAGAACTATATCCTTGTCGCTACAAGTGAGGAAGGGGATGCGGAAGCACTCATTTTAAAAGATATATCAGAGGACGTTAATGAAGAAGCCGTCTATGTTCCGGTCGAGGATGAGGCGGAGCTGGCGGCTGTCATGAAAGTCTTCGAAGAGATGATGGAAGACACAGATATCCAGTCATGAGGTCGTGAAGTCTGGATATCGCCAGAAAGAATGGAGGAAGACAATTTTTTGAAAGCCAGAGACAACAGAATGGAGAAGGTGAAGATCATTCCGCTCGGCGGTCTTGAGCAGATCGGAATGAACATCACAGCATTTGAGTGCAGGGACAGCATTGTTGTCGTAGATTGTGGTATGGCGTTTCCGGAAGATGATATGCTCGGTATAGATATCGTCCTTCCGGATGTCACTTATCTTGAGGAAAATTACAGTAAGATCAAGGGTTTTGTTATCACACACGGACACGAGGATCATATCGGAGCGATACCATATGTGTTCCGTAAAATTAATGTACCCATTTATACAACGAAACTGACGATGGCCCTTATTGAGAACAAGCTCGAGGAACACAACATGCTGGACCTGGTCGAGCGGGAAATCGTTACATTCGGGCAGATCGTGGACATGGGCGACATTCGTGTTGAGTTCATCAAGACCAACCACAGCATCCAGGATGCATCGGCGCTTGCTCTGCACACGCCTGCCGGCGTGATTATTCACACCGGTGATTTTAAGGTCGACTATACGCCTGTCTTCGGCGACGCGATCGATCTTCAGCGATTCGCGGAGCTGGGCAAGAGCGGCGTTCTTGCCCTGATGTGCGACAGCACCAACGCTGAGAGACCGGGCTATACGATGTCCGAGAGAACTGTCGGCGAGAAGTTCGAAAAGATTTTTTCAGAGTATGCAAGTTCGAGGCTGATCATAGCTACATTTGCATCCAACGTGGATCGTGTCCAGCAGATCATCAACTGTGCCGCACGGTTCGGCCGCAAAGTATGTCTGGAAGGCCGCTCGATGGTCAATGTCATCGGGACGGCGATCCGGCTCGGCTATATTGTCGATTCCGCGCACACGATCGTAGATCTGGACACGGTCAGGAACTATCCGCCGGAGAAGATCGTGCTGGTCACGACTGGCAGCCAGGGAGAATCGATGGCAGCCCTGTCCCGTATGGCGGCAAATATCCACAAAAAAGTCAAGATCATGCCGGGCGATGTCATTGTGTTCTCGTCACAGCCTATCCCGGGCAACGAGAAGGCAGTCTCCAATGTCATGAATGAGCTGGCGGAGATCGGAGCGACGGTCGTCTTCGGCGACACACATGTCTCCGGCCACGCATGTCAGGAAGACATCAAGCTGATCTATTCCCTTGTACAGCCGAAGTATGCAATTCCGGTCCACGGCGAGATGCGGCATCTGCGCGCGCAGGCTGCGATCGCCAAAAGTCTGGGGCTGCCGGCGGACAACATTTTCATTCTCCACTCCGGCGATGTGCTTGAGATTGGGGAGGACCAGGCGAAAATCATCGGCAAAGTCCAGACGGGAACGATCCTGGTCGACGGTCTCGGCGTCGGAGACGTCGGTAATATTGTCATCCGTGACCGCCAGAGACTGGCGGAAGACGGAATCATCGTGGTCGTCATGACGCTCGAGAGTCATACGAATCAGCTGCTTGCGGGACCGGATCTTGTCTCCCGCGGGTTCGTGTATGTCCGGGAGTCGGAGGGGCTTCTTGAGGAGGCCAACCAGACGACCTATGAGGCGGTGATGAAGTGTCTTGACAATGGAGTTGCCGACTGGGGAAAGATCAAACTTGAAATCAAGGATGCGCTCAGCGATTTTGTGTGGAAACGCACACAGAGAAGACCGATGATACTGCCGATCATAATGGAGACGACACTCTAATTTGCACCTTGCACGCTAAAGCCGGTTCTGCTATCATTGTACTATTAACCATTTTATACATCATGAAAGAAGGACCATTATGGAAAGCAGTGTTGATGCCTGTACAGAGAGACTGGTTGAAAGTATTCTCGAAAGTCACGCCTATCGGCGGTTCATAAAAGCGCAGCAGGCACTTGATGAATGTCCGGGCCTCAAAGAAAAAATCAACAAATATCGCACGGATATATTCAAGTTATATGCGGACGGCGGCGATGATATCATAAATACAGCTGAAGAACTTGAAAAGAAATTTCAGAGTATGCAGAAAATACCCCAGGTCAACGCGTATCTCGATGCGGAGACAGAGATCTGTCGAATGGTGAGAGAGATTTATCAGAGACTGATCAGCGAGACCGGGGTGGAGGAACCGGAAGCCTGAGTTTTGAGAGGATATTTCAATGGCAAAACATAAAAAAGATGTCGGATATACAGTCGCGATTTTGGGAGCCAAGGGCGTCATCAGGATCCTTCTGTATATTCTGATAGCTATCTTCTTTATCTCGATCGCGAGAATGTCATATGTGTTCGGATATTCAATTTTCAATGAACAGGCGATGGCCTCTGAACCGGGCCAGGATGTCGTTGTCGAGATCCCGGAAGGCGCTTCGAGCCGTGATATTGCCGATATTCTGAAGAAGAACGATCTGATTGAGAGCAAGTGGATCTTCGTGGCCCAGGAGCTCTTTTCGACCTACCACGGCGATCTTAAGGCGGGGACATATCTGCTCAATACGTCCCAGAAACCGACGCAGATCATGCGGATCCTTGCGGGAGTTGACACCGCCGGGCAGGAGGGGGCTAAGGCGTCGTGACGCATCATGGCATACGCCGGTTTGCTCACGCGGTTCGAACCGGATCCTGCCGGTGAGAAGTAAAGTTAATAGGATACCTGAAACGGCTTTCGCGATTTGTGTCCGGAACATGAACCGCGGAGCCGTTTTACAACGTTATCCGCCGGTCGCCGGGCTTCTGCTGCCTGCCGGGCAGGGAGAAAGCGCCGGCTGCCGGGGGAATGGAGTAACACAGATGGATAGAACAGAGCGAATGCATACATTCCTTACGTCATTGGACACCGATCACTCTGACTTCCTCACAAGGCTTGAGGAGGAGGCGAAGACTGCCTTTGTTCCGATCATACGGCGTGAGACCCAGAGCGTCCTGCGGGTCCTTCTGGCAGCCACAAAGCCGGCGTCGATCCTTGAAGTGGGAACAGCGGTCGGGTTCTCTGCGATCCTTATGTGTGAGAACTGCGACGCGCATATAACGACGATCGAGAATTATGAAAAAAGGATCGGAGCAGCCAGGGCCAATTTTGAGGCGGCGGGAGTCAGCGACCGCGTTGACCTTATTTTCGGCGACGCGCAGGATGTGCTGCCGGAACTTACGGGGCCCTACGACTTTATCTTTATGGATGCGGCCAAGGGCCAGTATATCTATTTCCTGCCGGAGATCATGCGGCTCCTTACGCTGGGAGGCGTGCTCGTCAGTGACAATGTGCTGCAGGAGGGGGACATTCTCGAGTCCCACTATGCCGTAGAGCGCAGGAACCGAACAATCTATAAGCGTATGAGAGAGTACCTGCACACGCTCACTCACCGGGAGGATCTTGTGACGACCATTCTTCCGATCGGGGATGGGCTTGCGGTGTCTGTAAAGAAGTCAGGGACGCTTTCGCTCGGCGACGCCAGCTCGGGCAATATTTGCGATCACGGTTTGATTTGAAAGAACAAGTGGGAAGTTTCGTATAGGAATAATATCATTGAGCGGAGGTTTGTTATGAAAAGACCGGAGTTGCTTCTCCCGGCCGGCAGTCTGGATGTTCTGAAGGTAGCCGTGCTCTACGGGGCGGACGCCGTCTATATCGGCGGGGAGGCTTTCAGCCTTCGGGCCAAGGCGACCAACTTCACGAGGGATGAGATGAAGGAGGGGATTGCATTTGCTAACGCGCACGGCGCGAAAGTGTATGTGACCGCCAACATTTATGCGCATAACGGCGATCTCGTCGAGGCCGAGAAGTATTTCAGAGAGCTTTCAGAGGATATTAAGCCGGACGCGGTCCTCATCGCGGACGCGGGTATGTTCGCCCTCGCGCGCCGGGTCGCGCCGGAGCTGGAGATCCACATCAGCACGCAGGCCAACAGCACGAATTACGAGACCTGTCTCTTCTGGCACAGTCTGGGCGCCGCCCGCATCGTTACAGCCAGAGAGCTGTCCCTTAGCGAGATCAGGGCGATCCGCGAAAAGATCCCGGAGGATCTGGAGATCGAGGTCTTTGTGCACGGCGCTATGTGCATCTCCTATTCGGGCAGATGCCTCCTGTCCAACTACCTGGTCGGTCGGGATGCGAACCGGGGTCTGTGCACGCACCCGTGCCGCTGGAAATACGCAGTGGTCGAGGAGACGAGGCCCGGTGAATATATGCCGATCGAGGAAAATGAGCGCGGGACCTATATTTTCAATTCAAAGGACCTGTGCATGATCGAGCATCTGCCGGATCTTTATGACGCGGGGATCGACAGCTTCAAGATTGAAGGCCGTATGAAGACGGCGCTGTACGTGGCCACGGCGGCGCGCACGTACAGGCTCGCTATGGACGCCTATGAGAAGGATCCGGCTCTCTATGAAAAGAACCTGCCGTGGTATCGCGAACAGATCGCGGACTGCACCTATCGGAAGTTCACGACCGGCTTCTTCTACGGGAAACCGTCCGAGGAGGACCAGATCTACGATAATAATACGTATGTGAACGCCTACACGTTCCTCGGTATTGTCCGGAGCATCGACCGTGACGGCTGCGCCGTGACGGAACAGAAGAACAAGTTCCGAAAAGGCGATGTGATCGAGGTCATGAAACCGGACGGAAGGAACATTGAGGTGCCGGTGCTTGCGATATACGATGCGGATGGCGCGGAGATGGAATCGGCCCCGCATCCGAAGCAGGAGCTTCACATCAAAATTGACGCGGACGTTATGCCGTGGGATATTCTTCGTAAGAAAAATGAACAGTAAAATGGCGGGTTGCCGTATCAGGTCAGGATGTCCGATGCGGCAGCCCGTTTTATGCCCTGACGAACAGGTTCTTTCCGACCTCGCGGACGCAGCCCTCCATCAATAGCTCGATGACAGCGGACATGACCCGCTGAATGGGGAAGCCGGTCCGAAGGCTCAGCTCGTCCGCGCCGAGGGCGTCGCTGCCAATATGCTGATAGAGAGCTTTCGCGTCGGCGGACAGGGAGGGATTTTCCCGTACGGTCCGATCCGCCAGGTCGCCGACAAGATTCAGCGAAAGCTGATGATACCGGCCGCCGGAAGGAGCCCTCTCCGCCATCTTTCGGCGGGCAGTGCGGGCCAGCCGAGCCGCTTTGTTCAGAGCGACCGTGCCCCGGATCTCATCCAGCACAGCCTCCGGCGACCAGACGATTCCGGCTCCCTGCGCGATCAGATAGTTACAGCCGTCGGAGAGTTTGTCGCCCATTCTGCCGGGGACCGCATATACCGTCCTTCCCTGCTCGAGCGCGCAGTCGACTGTGATGAGCGAGCCGGATTTTTCTCTCGCCTCCACAACAATGACAATATCGGAAAGTGCGCTGATGATTCGGTTCCGCTGCGGGAAATGATGGGCGAGCGGCGGCGTTCCGGGCTCGAACTCCGAGAGGATGCCGCCCCGCTTCCTGAGCGCTTCATAGATGGCGTAGCTGGTCCTCGGATAACAGATATCTACCCCGCAGCCCAGCACGGCGTAGGTCTTTCCGCCTGCCGACAGAGCGCCTTCCTGAGCGGTCGAGTCGATCCCCATCGCCATGCCGCTGATGACCTGTATTCCGTTCTCCGCCATAACGCGGCCGAGTGTGAAGGCGGTCTTCCGCCCGTAGCTGCTGCAGCTCCTCGCGCCGACGATAGCGACCGACGGGACCGAATCGTCGGGCAGGTCTCCGATGTAATAGAGGGCGGAAGGAGAGTCGGCGATCCCTTCGAATCTCTGCGGGTAGAGACTGCTGTTTCTTCTAATATAATGTATCTTTTCAGGCATTTTATCACCTCCTTATGAGTTCTGGCCGTTCATCCGCGCCTCATATTTCCCAGTATTTTTTGTCCACCGTTCTGTAACTGACCGCCTCGCTGACATGATCTCTGCCGATTTGCTCCGCGCCCGAAAGGTCGGCAATGGTCCTTGCGACTCGTATGATCCGGAAGTAGCTGCGGGCCGTGAGCCCGAGCCGGTCGAAGGCTTTTCGGAGAAAATCTTCCGCTGCCGGTTCCATCGGGCAGAATTCCGGTATGCGGCTTGACGGGATCTCGGAGTTGAAATGGATCCCGCTGCCGGCATAACGCGTATCCTGTATACGCACAGCGCGGATGACATCATTTCGTATCTCGAGGGAAGAGCGGCCGGACGGAATCTCCCGGCTAAGCTCGTCGATGGAGACGGCGGGACATTCGACGCAGAGGTCGATGCGGTCAAGGAGCGGCTGCGATATCCGGTTCATATAACTGCTGATTTCGGCCGGCGTGCACCGGCAGCGGGCTCTGTTGGGAAAATAGCCGCAGGGACAGGGGTTCATGGC
>JAZRKZ010000134.1:0-5856 GCA_045646565.1 Lachnospiraceae bacterium | reverse complement strand
TGCCTCCGATCGCATTGTAATAGGTGGTGGCCCCCAGACGACGGCATAGGGCAATCACCCTGTCCTGACCGTGCAGATCCGTGGCTGCGGCCAGCTTCGATGACCGGATGAACTCGGTGGAAATGCCGAGACGGCGGGCGGTCTTTCGTATCGTGTTCTCCAGATAATCCGGGAGAGAGTCGGTCTCATAGGTCAGCATGTCCCAAAGAGCCGGATATACCTCATCGAAAAAGGGGGCCCGCCGGTAGGCGCAGGTGAGTCTGTTCGCCATTTTGCGCAGGTAGACCGGAGAGATAGCCACGCCGTACTCACAGATCATGCTGCCCTGCGTTCTTCGCAGAGGAAGGTTGATATAGGCAGGCGCTCCGGCCTGCAGTATGCGGTTGCGGTTGATCCAGCCGCCCTTGATGAATCGCACATCGTCGTAGATAACGTAGCGGTCTGTAAGGGCCATGAGCTGCCAGTAGCCGATATAGGGAAAGAAATACGGCTGCATTATTCCGATGTTCATAAAATGCTCCTGTCTGCCGGAGGCCGGGATCTGCTGGCTGAGGCCGTGGGATCTGCGCGCTGCCGAATCAGCGGCGGCAGCTTCGGATCATGTCGCATATACGGTAGGCGTCCTCTTCCCGCATGGCGGGAAAGAGCGGGAGAGTGATCACGGACGCGGACACCCGGTCCGCGACCGGCGTTCCGCCGTGCGCCAGGATACCTTTGTAACAGTCATAGTCGCTGGACAGCGGGTAAAAATATTTTCGGACGAATACATTTTGTAAAGCCAGTCGCTCTGCTACCTGATCCCGGTCCGCGCCGAACGCTTCCGGGTCGATAACGACTGGAAAATACGAGTAATTCCGGCTTTGACGGCAGCGGGAAGCGGTCCCCTGCGCAGCCTTATCCCGGGCGTCTTCGGGAATCTGAAGACCGTCGATCCCGCTGAGTTCCCGGCAGTAGATTTTCCAGATGGCTTCCCTGCGTCTGACATTTGCCTCATGATAGCGCAGATTGACGATGCCCATGGCGGCGTGGAACTCACTCATCTTCGCGTTCGCCCCGATGCCTGCCACGGTCGTCTCATCCAGTATTCCGAAATTCTTGAGTTCGTAGAGTCTCTGCCCGAAGGCAGGATCGCTGTAGCTGACCGCGCCTCCCTCTACCGTGTGAAAGACTTTGGTCGCGTGAAAACTGAAGACGGATGCGTCTCCGTATGTGCCGATTCCGCGCCCGTCCCTTTCGACGCCGAATGCGTGGGCCGCGTCATAGATGACTTTCAGACCGTGACGGTCCGCAATGTCGGCGATCGCGTCCACATCACATACATTTCCGTATACGTGGACCGGCAGGATCGCGCAGGTGCGCTCCGTGATGAGATCCTCGATCTTAGATGCGTCGATCGTGTAATCATCCGGTCTGATGTCGCAGAAGACTGGCGTCAGATGATTCCTTGCGATGGCGTGTGTCGTTGAGGCAAATGTAAAAGGCGTCGTTATGACCTCCCCGACAACGTGCATGGCGGCAAGGCACATTTCAAGCGCCATATGGCCGTTCGACATGAGCGAAAGGGCGTCGACGCCGAGAGAGCATCTCAGCTTTTCTTCCAGCTCCCTGTGCTTTTCCCCCATGTTGGTGATCCAGGCGCTGTCCCAGAGATCGCGGATCTCCTCCATATACTCCTCCATCGGGGGCATGAAGGTTTTGGTCACATATATTTTCTCGTTATCTGTCAAAGATCTTATTTCCTCTTTTTCCTGATATCATGAATCGTATTTAGTATATAGATAAAACTCTCGGCTTTAAAAGCAGCGGCGGCGCCGACATACAGGCATACGCCGCAGATGATCTGCACGATGAGTTTGGTGAGATCGTTCTGGATCCGGTACCCGACAAGAATAATGACAACCGCCATCAGCGCGGAAAGAAGCGCTGCCGGAGCGAGATCGGACAGAAGTTCACGGTAGGAGTAGCCAAGAAGCTTCTTGTTGGGAGCGGCGTTGAGGAGCATGCCGATATAGCTGCTCACGCAGCTGCCGACCATCATGGCCCGAAGGCCCATCGGCAGGGTGATGACGAGCGCTGTGATACCGATCGCTTTCTTTAGGATTTCGAGTTTAAGGAAAATATCGCTCCGCCCGATCGCGTTGATCGCCTGCAGGTTCGCTGTATGGACAGGCCAGATCGCAAAGATGAGACAGTAAAAGCGCAAAAATGTGACAGACGGGAGCCATTTTTCCGTGAGGAGCAGCACGACCAGAGGCCTTGCGATCACACTGAGCCCCGCCATGCAGGGAAAGATAATGAACGTACTGGTCGCGATTGTCCTGCGCGTTATAGCTTTGGTCCGCCGAAGATCCGACTGTTGGCTGGACAGGGCGGGAAAGAGGACCGCCTGTATCGTCGCGTTGATATTCGTGATGATCAGAGCGGGGAACTGCCTGCCCTTATCATAGTAGCCGACTTCTCCTGCGCTGAATTTTCTTCCGATGATCAGCGCGTACATATCGGAGTAGATCGTATCGATCAGACCGGACAGAAGCAGTTTCCATCCGTAGCTGTAGATCCTCGCCAGGGATTTCGCGGAAAATTCTTTCGTCGGCCGCCAGCCGGACGTGAAGTAGAGGATCAGAGTGTCGACGCACTGGTTCGTCAGCTGCTGAATGACCAGCGCCCATGCGCCGAGCCCCATCAGAGCGGCCCCGATGCCGGTGAAGGCGGACAGGATCGTGCCGGTCAGCGTCGAGAAAAAGAATTTTCTGAACTGCATTTTCCTTGAAATATAGGCGTGCTGAACGGTCCCGACACTCGCGATGACGATCGAGACGGACAGTCCGCGGATAAGGGCTGTCAGAGCTTCGTTCTTAAAAAAGAGGCTGACATACGGAGCCGCGGCGAACAAAAGCATATAGAGAACGACGCCGAGGCCGAGGCTGAAATAAAAGGCCGTGGAAAAATCGACACTGTCCGCGTGCTCTTTCTGGATCAGCGCGCTCCCGAATCCGCTTTGTACGAAGACGAGCGCAATATTAATAAGAACGGAGACAAGAGTCACCGTTCCGTACTCTTCCGGCATGAGGATGCGAGCCAGCACGATGGTCACAAGGAGCTGGATCCCCTGGGCGAGAGTTCGTTCCATATAGCGCCAGATGAGACCGCTCATGACCTGGCGCTTAAGGTTATCTGGTGACTGCATGTACTCTTCATCTCCATCGGATTTTTTGTATCTGTCTTCTGCACGCGGTGTAGAGTGCGTAAGGCGCGTAGGAAAGAAGCTTCAGCCTGCACTCCGCCGCATTTTCATGTACGGAGTACACGAGATACAGCTGTTCCCTGTTCGCGTCGTTTTTGTTCAGCATATAGCGAAGGTGGGCCATGACGCCCGTTCCGAAAAGAACATAGTCGTTGCGCAGGGCTATCTGCCAGTGCTGCCTTGCAAATGCACGGAAGTCCGTCTCCTGCACATAGTAGGCGCCGGCAAGGTTCTTTTCCCGGACGCGGGCGTTCCAGCTTCCGCCGCTGTGCGTGATACAGCGATAGGCGCTCCATGCATACGGCATGCAGCAGACGGGGCCGTTCAGGAGGATCAGAAGCGTTCTTCTGCGGTCTCCGACGACACAGCGGATCTGATGATAGGCGTCCCGCGTTCCGCTGTCCATTTCTGTCTGGCAGGAATGCCGGTACATGACCGTCGCGGTCTGGCCCGGCATCCGTTCTTCAAGGATCAGATCCCGCAGCGTGTACCGGTAGGGTCTTCTGAACGGACGGAACTTTTTCGCGGTCCCGCCCGGCTTTCCGTCTTCGCCTATGACGACGCAGTTGTGCGCAACTCCCGCGTATTCGGGGTGTGCGTCGAGAAAAGAAGCCTGCCTTGCCAGCTTTCGCGGGTCGGTCCAGTAATCGTCTCCCTCGCAGTGGGCGATATAGGTTCCGCGCACTCTGGGCATGATGTATTCATCCACGATCGACACGCCCCGGCTCATCTGGTTCTTTGACTGAAGGATCGGAATGATCCTGTCCGGATATCTCTTCGCGTAGGAGCGTATGATATCCGCGGAGCCGTCCGTGGACGCGTCGTCGTGAATAATGATCTCATAAGGGAAATCTGTCCGCTGTGCCAGGACACTTTCGATCGCCCGGCGAAGGTACGCTGCGTGATTGTAGACGAACATGAGAACGCTGACTTTGACACGCAGCCTATCGTCCTCCGTACCTTGAAGACCTTTGTATGGGCTATTACTTTTCATCTGCGGTAAAGAGCTTTGACTGGTAGCCAAGGCACTGGAAACCGTTCTCATTGATGACCGGGATCATTCCCGCGTCGATCCGAAGCTGCTTGCGGACCCAGTAGCAGATACTCGTTGACATACCGAGAGTCTTTGTGTAATCCATCATTTTACGGATATTGTCTATGCTGAGCGCTCTGTCGGGTGCAGTCCTGCCTCTCTGCTTTTTGTGGTCGGCGTTGGACGGCATGATATAATCCTGATAGAGCTGCCTCTCGAGATCCTTGTCGAAATAGCCGAGCCACTGACCGAGCATGCTGAGATTTTCCATGCAGGCGGTCAGGAATTCCGGTTTGTAGTTGATGATCCCGGCGTCGTGCAGCATATCAAAGAATTCTTTGATATGTTCGTCTGTCAGATACGGGGTGAAGATCGGCTGAACGAGGGCGGAATTGGCCTGTATGCCGTTCTCCTGGCACGCCCGGACCGCTTTGAGTCTTTCCTCGATCGGAGCGGCGTAGGGCTCAAGAATATTGCGGAACACTGTCGGCATGATGGAAACGCTCGTGTTGAACTGCATCTTATCTTTGAGCTTGACAAAGAGATCAAGGATCGTCTCGCCCTCATATTCGCACAGGAGATGTTTGATTCCCGCCTTGGAGGCGACGAACAGTCTCGCGTTCGAATCCGGATACATCTCAAAATGGCGGATGAATTCCCGGAGGATCTTATGCGCGACGCCGGTCCTCAGCGTCGGCTCCTGAAGGGCTTCTGTCTTCGGGGAGTAATAGTAATAATGGTTCCAGTTCTTGCCGCGGCTGATCTCCGTGATCTGCTGCTCGATCTCCTTTTTGCGCTCCGGTTCCGTCTCGATGGCGTGGGCCAGTTCCTGAAGGAGCTCATTTTTTCTGCGGATGTCTTCCGCCGTGACAGCTCTCCAGGGAGTTCCGTTCATCTCCTCAAGGAGTTTTCTTACATAGAGATGATAGTTGCCTGCCAGTGTCAGCGTCTGCTCATGGACGCCGTCCGTGACAAGGCAGTACTGGCAGCCGACATTGCAGCCCCGAACGGGGTTGATCTCAAATGTCAGCGTTGGACAGCGGCCGGTATAGTTATGGATCTCTGTCTCGACGGTCTCCGGATCGATATCGACGATCTCGAGTCTTGAGACCGGGATGACTGTCCTCTGCTTCATTCTCTCAATGAAGATTTTCGAGCCTCTTTCAAGTCCGGCAAGAGTGGCTTCGGAGGCGTCGACGTGGACGCCGAGCGCGTCCAGATAGGATTTGTCGATGATCTGCGGCTCGAATCCTTCCATATTATAGACATCGGTGTCGTGTGAATAAAAGTTTTCAAATGTCATGCTCTGCATCAATAGCTTCCCCCTTAATATGGATATGCACATCGTGGTCTTTCCAGACGGCGACAGCATATTAAGTATAGCATATTCTCCAGAATGAGGGAGATGATTTTCGGCACATTCGTTCATTTTTGGCTTGATTTAACGAAGGCCGTGTGCTATAGTTAATTTCCGTGAAAATTTATAACAGTTCCTTGTCTTCCGCGAAACATCGGAAGGCCAAAGGCCAAAAGGAGGAAAAAACACAGCATGAATAAGTATGAATTAGCACTGGTCGTC
>JAZRKZ010000133.1:0-5213 GCA_045646565.1 Lachnospiraceae bacterium | reverse complement strand
TATTATATATAAGTAACCTTTGTTATAACTTTGCTATAAGGCTCTGGCATACTGGCGAATGTTCGCCAGCACGCCGCAGTCTTACGGCTGCAGATAATATGGCTTATCCTTTCGGATGGTAGTATGCGTAATCCGGGCGCGGCCGGATCAGCAGCTCATGTCCCGGATACCTCTTCTCGAAGATCTCCGGCGTCAGATCGTCCTGGATGTGCCGTTCCCACCAGTTCCCATAGATCGGTCCCTGTTTGTACTCGAATGGGATCCCGACGACGTAGTCCTTCGCGCACTTCTTCGCATGGGCCAGCACCTCGACCGCCTTGTAGACCTCCATGTGCTCGATCACGTCTCCGAAAATGACGAGATCGTAATATCTGGGTCTGTATCGATACGCGTGGATGTCTCCCACGAAGAGCTGATCGTACATGTAGAAGATGTTTGCAGCGTTCGGCTTATAGATCTCGCAGGCGTCCAGGATGATGTCCTCCCTCTTCGTCCTGATCAGAGCCGCCCACTTTCCGTCGCACGCGCCGACATCCAGCACACGGCCTCCCTCCGGGACCCTCTCGCAGATCCAGTCCACGACAAAGTCTTTGCCATCGTTATAACTCGCCATCGTCAGCCTCTCTTTTCCTCAGTGGCCGCAGACCTTCTCCGGCTTTAATGCGCTGGATCAGATCCCAGCATTCCGGATCTATATAATCTCTATCAAATTCCACGCAGAAGCCCTGATCCGTGTCTTCCTCGAACACGCCGGCGTATTCCGCCCAGTTCGGCAGGACGATCACGCTGGTGTCATACTGCCTTCTTACGATCTCCAGAAGCTCATGTTCAAGTTTTTCCTGTCCTTCGTCCGGAAATATGATCGTTCTCAATACAATGACCGTTCTTTTCATGATCCAATCTCCTCCGCATTATCCATGAATGCTCCGCAATACGGGCAATAAGCGTATCCGTTCGTGCCAACTGCGGAGATATACGGCTTTTTTATTACTCTTGCGCCGCATACAGAGCAGGCCATCATTTCGGAGCCTGTGTCTATCTCGTTCTTCCACCGTCCGTGCCTTACCTCTACCACATCAGCGGCAGGAAGAACCTTCGCCAATTCTTTAGCGGCCGTGTTTATAATTACGTTTCCTTGGTCTGTGTATTTTGACAGTTTTATCTCCCATCCTTCAAGGATGTCGATGTTTATGTATTTTTTTTCGTCGGATTTCATTGTTCCTCCTTGTACGGTTCGGGTAGCGGCATCCATGCAACGATGTTGCTCATGCTGCCGGATCCATGCCAGAACTGCCCGTCGAAGTATGCCCGATTCACATTTGCCGCTCCGTTCTTCGGCTGCGCTGTCACGAGCTTCATTTCATCATCTTCCGGCAGCGCCTCTGTCACCGGGATCCATTTGCAGGCATCCAGCAGCACATCTACAAAGGTAGGCCGCAGCGTGGTCTTCAGTTTCACGAACTTCTCAAGTTCTGCTTTCGCTTCCGGCAGCGTCATCTTTATCCTCCTTGTACGGTTCTGTCATGTCAGCCCAGCATTCCGGACAGATCGTGCTCGGGATCCAGTAAGCCTCATATCCGCATAGCGAGCATTTATAAAAGACAGAATCCGGATGTACAAACGGTCCTCTCTTGTGTCCGATATTTATCCAGTGTCCGTGCTTGTCTTTGTTTTCGCCTTCTTTGAACGGTTTCGGCAATTCGGCCCAGGCATATACCTCTATTTCGTCCTGCCCCTCGTCCCAGTCGGTGAAGGTTCCCCAGCGGTCCTCGATATATCCTCGACCAGGTTGTTCCATATGGAATGATCCGACGTCCGTATGGTATTCCCACTGTCTTCCTCGATTTCTGATCCTGACAGTGATTATAAAATCACCCTCGATCTCATCAGGAAGACGCTCGCTGCAGATGTTCCATTCAAGAGAAAATATTTTCCGTCTAAGGTTCTTACTAAAGTCCACATCCATTATTTTCAGCCTCCTTGTACGGCTGCGGCAGCGGCATCCAGGCGACAATGGCATTGATCTCGATCTTTGCCCTCCGGAGATTCAACCGCTCTGCCGCATACTTTGTCGTTCCGTAGTCCATCTCGACGACCTCGTAGTCGTTATCTTTCCATTTCAGCGTCACGAGCACGTGATCCGCAGTGTCCGGTTCGCGCTCCGTGATCGGGATCCATTCACTCATTCTTATAATCTCCCTTCGTGCAGCCCTCTGCGATGATCTTCATGTTCAGCATCTCTTCGAGGTTCCTCAGATAGCAGCCTGCCTTGTTTTCATACCTGCACTTGCTGCACGGGATGCACTTTCCCTTGTACGCGACGCACTTCATCATATCCATCTATCTGTCGTCCTCCTTGAGCATCTCTTCCAGCGCTTCGGCATAGTTCTCGGCGATGATGTTCTTTTCGTTCTGCTCCACCATCGCCCACAGGTATCCGATGATCTCTCTGATCAGTTCCCGGTCTTCTACTCTCATTTTTTCCTCCTAAAACGGAATGTCCTCGTCCTTCAGGAAGTCCATGCCTTCCTGGCTGCTCCATCCATCGTCTCCGGTAACGTCCACCGCGGTCGGCGCGTCCGGATGCTCCGCGGCCTTCGCGGCTGCTTCCTCGCGCTTGTTGAAGAACTGGATCCTGTCGCCGGCGATCTCCGTGACGTATCTCTTCTGGCCGTCTCTGCCGGTGTAGGATCCCGTCCGGATCTTTCCCTCGATCGCGACCGCCATTCCCTTCGTGCAGTATCGCTCGATGTTCTCCGCCAGTTTTCCCCAGAAGACCGCCTGCGGATAGTCTGCTCCCTTGTCGACGCCGTCGGCCGTTTTCCCTCGATCGATGGCCACCGTTATCCTTGCCACGGCCTTCTGGGACTTACTCTCATATCTGACCTCCGGATCGCGGACGAGATTGCCGCAAATAAAAACGCGATTGATTGCCATTGTTTCCTCCGTTTACAGCCGCAAGGAGCGGGCGGGATCTATGGTTCGCGGCTGAAGTAGTGTGATATATATCTTGTTCTCTTCCTCTTGTAGGAGTGATCCCCCGCCCGGTCCTTATGCTCACCGGCGCGCACTCTTGCCGGGTTGCAGTCTCATGTTTTCAGCTGCTCATTCATTGATCCTGAACAGCTCTTCCGCCGGCAGCGCCCGGATCGGTTCGTTCAGGAAGTCTTTGCAGACGTTCCGATGCGCGCAGCCGACGATCAGATCTTTCCGCGTGTCCGTAATGAACGGCCCGCTTTTAATCGGCGTCATCTGATGGTATGAGTGGATGTATATGTGGCTGCAGTCCATGCAGCACTTCGCGATCAACAGTTTCAGCATCACCAGGCCCTCTTTTCCACCCAGATGCCGTCATAGGTCTTTCCCATGACGTTCAGCTGCACCGGCATGACGTCGTCCATCAGCATCAGACGGACGTTGAACTGCTTCTCCAGCATCGAGATCATCTCCGAGAGCAGCTCGTCTCTCTTCGGCTTCTTCGCCTTGGCTGTCTCCGCGATCCGGTCAAGCTCTGCCAGTTCCTCTTCCGGGATCAGATCCGTCTCGACCGGAGCCGGCTTCTTCTTGATCAGTTTCTCGTCTTTATAGACCTTCACTTCCGAAAGGTCTTTTTCTTCTTTCTTCATTTTCCGCTTTTCTTCTCTTTCTTCCGGCGTCAGCTTTTTGCACGTCGGACAGTAGCGATGATCCCCGCCGTTGGGAACGAATTTCCCGCCGCAGACCTCGCACTTCTTCGGCTTGATCTTCAGTTTGATCGGGCCGGCGTCTACGATAAGGTTCTCCATCGCTGTTCTCCTAAGCCATCGCCCAGAGCGCGAACAGCCAGCCGATCATCAGCCCTGCTGCGATCATGACGACCAGCTCGAACAGGTTGCCCAGGCATTTTCTCCAGTTCCATCTATACCTTTTCCTCATGGATGGCCTCCTTGTAAACGAATCTTCCCATTACGCTGTAATCCCAGTCTATGCGCCCGTCTGGATACCGATGGATCCCGCGCGCCTCGAACTTCCAGCCGCTCTTCACGTTCATGAAGTCCGCGCACCAGCCCCATAAGTTGGTCCTGCGGGCCTCTCCTACGCACTGGAAAGTACCTCCTCCGTGATTGTCATATGTCACGCCTTTTTCCGGCGCGAATGCACGTCTTTCTCTTTTCATTCCGGACACCCCGCTTTCACCCAGTCGTCGAAAGCGTCCTCCAGGATCCGGAACGTCTGCCCCTTTCCCCGGGGAAGCGTCGGGCAGCCGTCCATCCGGCACACCCGCTGCGCCTCTTTATAGCTGCACTGCAGCTTCTGCATGACTTCCTTTAGTCCGATGATCCGCATCTACGACACCTCCTCGAACCATTTTGAGAGCTTCTCCAGAAGCACCTGCATGTACGGCATAAATGTGCCGTCCAGATCGTTTACGATGCTGCAATCTCTGATGATGATGTCTATAGCAGCATCCGACATTCTGTCGTTCCGCTTGTCCGCGTCCGGACAGGTCTCCGTTATGAGCTCTTTCGTGATTGCGTACCCGATCCGGCCCAGTTCCGTGTTTTTGTACTCCTCTACCGTCTTTACAAACTCTTTACGCGGCTTCAATTCCATTTTCTGCTCCTTTTTCTGATCGCTTCTCTACGCGGATCTGTCTGCCGGCGCTGCTTCTTCCGGATCTTCCAGGAGATCCTCGATCGTGACGCCCAGCGCCTTCGCTACCCTGGCGACCTTGTCGACGCTTGGCATGATCTGTCCCCACCGGTTCATGGTGTTCTCCGGCAGACCTGCTTCGGCCTCGATCGCTTTGATCTTCAGACCCTTTTCTTCAGCAACCCTCCGTATGTTGGTATAAATCATTCGTACCTCCTCAACATGTCGTGTCTTGCAAATGGCAAGCATATTTGCTATGCTTAATGTCGCCAAACATATTCAGCGCATAACATATATGCTTGCTCTAACGCTATTATACCGCATATCTGTTATGTGTCAACCAGAAGATTAACAGATTTGTGGTGTTTTTTTATGCTCGAAAGAATCAGGAGCCTTTGCAAGGCAAAAAGAATCATGATCAAGGACCTGGAACAGCAGGCCGGTCTCGCTTATAACACGCTGAACAGATGGGATAAAATAAGCCCCAGCGTGGACAAGGTTGCAGCCGTTGCAGACGTTTTATGCGTCTCTGTCGACGAGCTGATCGGACGGACCCCGCCGAAGATCTCGAAGTCGGAGGC
>JAZRKZ010000132.1:0-2110 GCA_045646565.1 Lachnospiraceae bacterium | reverse complement strand
GACTCATACCGCATCCGGTATCGCTGACGGACACCACGATCTGCTCCTCCGTCGTTTTCAGCGTCACACCGATGGTGCCGCCCTCTGGGGTGAATTTCACCGCGTTAGAGAAAAGATTGTTCCAGACAAGGCTCAGGAGCTCCCCGTCCGAACGGATGCGAACATCGTCCTCAATTTCCGTTTCGATATTCAGATCTTTCTTTTCCCATGCGTCCTCAAACTGCAGAAGACACTCGCACAACTGCTCGCCCAGATCGTATTCCTCCGTCTGTGGGAATATCTGCTGATTTTCCAACTTGTTGAGCTTCAATATGTTGGTGATGAGCTGTGCCAACCGCCGGGCAGCATCGGAGATCGCCTTGGCATAGTCGCATCGTTCCGCCTCCGTGATACCGGGGCGCTGGAGCATAGTGGCATAGTTACCCATGACCGCAAGAGGAGTTTTCAACTCGTGGGACACATTGGCGATAAAGTCCGTGCGAAGTGTCTCCGTACCGGCCAGTTCCGCCGCCATCTTGTTGATTGCGTTTGCGATACGGTTGAAGCTCTCATCCTCGGGCACGCCCTTAATCGGCGGGATGCGGACAGAAAAATCTCCCTGCATAATCTTTTCCGTGGCAGCGATGATCACCTTGACCGGACGGTCGATCATAACCTTTCGGCGGAAATAGTCGATGGTCGCAAAGAGTACGGTAATCACGAGAACATTGATCAGGGTAAGCTTTGCGGCGGCGGTGATGTTTTCCGATGTAAACACCAATCCCATGGACTCGGCCAGCGTAGTCACAAACAGCATCATGCAGCAGGAAACAGCAAATGCCACCGTGAGAAAGAAAACGACATAGCCGCCGATAAATCGAAGAAGCTGACGCGTGGAAAGCTTTTTCATTTCACCACCGCCTTGTAGCCAAGACCATGGACGGTTTTGATCTCAAATTCCTCGCAGTCGGCAAGCTTGCCGCGCAGCTTGGTCATGTACACATCCACAGCGCGGGGCGCAGTCTCTGTGTCGGCATCCCAGAACTCGTCCATCAGCTGCTGACGGGTGAAGGTTTTCTTGGGATAGCTCAGAAGTTTATAGAGAATGTTGAACTCGCGGTTGGTGAGATTGATCTCGTCGCCGTTTAGCGCAGCGGTATGCTCGTCCGCATCCATGACAAAGGCACCGATCTCCAATTTGCGGCTCTGTGCGATTTTCGAGCGGCGCAGCAGCGCGCCAATGCGCAGAAACAGCTCGTCCAGATCAATGGGCTTGACCATATAGTCATCAATGCCGATGCGAAAGCCACGCTGCTTGGAGGCTATGTCGTCCCGGGCGGTCATAAAGAGGATCGGCAGATTCTCATTGAGGGAACGGACGGATTTCACGAACTCAAATCCGTCGATGCCCGGCATCATGATGTCCGACACAATGAGATCAAACATAGTGTCATACATGGCATCATAGGCTTCCGATGCACTCAGACAGCCGGTGGCCTCGTAGCCACTCTGATTTAAAAAGGAACAGACTGTCCGGTTCAGATCTCTGTCATCTTCCACAACCAGAATTTTGAACATCTCTCTACCTCCGAAAAACACAATGATTTGATAGTATCATACCACGGAAATGTTAAAGTTTTGTTTCTGTTTTGCGGTTTCAGCAAAAAAACAGCAAGGGCAGCGTCAAAAACGCTACCCCTGCCGGGTGTATTTCATTTCAACATCTCATTGCTGAGAGCAATGATCTTGTCCGCATATTTGGCTTTGCGGGAGGTGAGGATGCTCTTATAAATGGGATAGTTTGCCAGTGCCATGACCATGCCGATCACGCCGATAACGATACCGGGGACCATGGTCTCATTCATACCGATCATCGCACCGATGTCGGTCATCACAAAGTCGGATCGTAGCCATGTCGTTCTGTGAGCCAAGGAGTTGCAAAGCTGTATTGTCTTCCTAAGACCGCTTGGCCCTCCGACTTAACATTTCCGTGGTATGATACTATCAAATCATTGCGTTTTTCGGAGGTAGAAAGATGTTTAAAATTCTTGTTGTGGAAGATGACAGAGATCTGAACCGGACAGTCTGTTCCTAAGTCGGATCGTAGCCATGTCGTTCTGTGAGCCAAGGA
>JAZRKZ010000131.1:0-5943 GCA_045646565.1 Lachnospiraceae bacterium | reverse complement strand
TAAGACCGCTTGGCCTCCGACTTCATGAAGATTACAGCCCCTATCTGAACGCGCCGGTCGAAAGGAATCTCTCCGCAAACGGCTACTGTATCCCTTACGGAGATAACCCCTTCGATGATGATAAAGTCGGAGAAAAGGTCTATATGAGCATCCTGAATCGTGCAAATACCTACGTGCACATCATGTCGCCATACCTGATCCTCGACGACGAGCTCCTTATGGCCATCAAATACGCGGCGGAACGCGGCATTGATGTCAAGCTGATCCTCCCCGGCGTCCCGGACAAGAAGATGATTTTCGATCTTGCGACCACCTATTTTAAAACGCTGCTCGATTCCGGCGTAAAAATATACATCTACACGCCGGGTTTCGTCCACGCCAAGGTATTTGTCTCTGACGATATCAAGGCAGTCGTCGGCACGATCAACCTCGACTATCGAAGCCTCTACCACCATTTCGAGTGCGCAACTTACATGTTTGATACAGAGTGTATCCCTGACATCGAAAAGGATTATCTGGAGACACTGAAAATGTGCGAGCCTGTCACCATGGAATATGTGAAGAACCGCACATTTATCCGTAAATGTACCGGCATTTTCATGAGACTCATCGCTCCGCTCCTTTGATGCAGGAGGGATGCGGGGACGAACAGGATATTGATTTATCCACCACTTGTAGAAGCGGGGATCTTCCCCCACTGAGATAAAAATCTGGTCAAAGGAGGAAATCATCATGAAATACAGAGTAAAAAGCGTTGTCTTGTGTCTTATTCTTGTCTTGGCACTGCCGCTTTCAAGTGAAGTCGTGCCTGCCGCAAATATCATCGGTGCCGGTGAAAATGAAACAGAACCGGATTATCTCATAGGCGATGAGGACATCGAGACGCCGGAGATCGACATCGACGATCCGGATTCCAGCCAGGATCTTTTTTCCGATGTCACCGATTCCAAGCATCCATATTTTAAAGCGATTTACTGGGCGCGCTCCAAGGGCATCACAAAGGGCTACAGCGACGGAACGTTCGGCATCAACCGGAACTGTACCCGGGGCGAAGCTGTCATGTTCCTCTGGCGGGCGAAAGGCCAGCCGGCGCCGAAAATCTCCTCTGTGAGCCCGTTCCGGGATGTTCAAACGAACCACGCCTTCTACAAGGCAATCCTCTGGGCCTTCCAGAACGGTATCACAAAAGGCTATACGTCCGGTGCAAATAAAGGAAAGTTCGGCATCAACGACACCTGCACCCGCGGTCAGATCATGACCTTCGTATGGAGAGCCCTCGGACAGAAAGCGCCGACAATGACTCCGACTTCTCCTTTCAAGGATGTGCCGACAAATCACGCCTATTATAAGGCTATTCTCTGGGGATTCCAGCAGGGCATCACAAAAGGCTATACGTCCGGCGCCAACAAAGGCAATTTCGGCATCAATGACAACTGCACGCGCGGTCAGATCGTGACCTTCCTCTACAGGGCGCTGGCATAGCCGCAGGTAATAATCCGGGTGGTTGCGAAACCAGGGGCTTTCGATGGGCTTCGCATTTATCTAAGGCAATATTTCGATGAAAGGAGCATAATTATGAATATCTACGCTTGCAGTGATATACACGGACAGTATGGGCTATTTAAGAAGATGCTGAATGGTATCCGCTTCTCGGACGATGATCTCCTCTATATTCTCGGCGATGTCATTGACAGAGGGCCGGAAAGTATTCCCATGCTCCTTGATATCATGAGCAGGGATAATATCATATGCCTCATCGGGAATCACGAACTCATGATGTATACGAACTACAAATTCCCGGATCGGGAGAACTACTGGCTGCACAGCTCCAACGGCGGCACGATTACAAGGAATGCATTCATGAAACTGCCTGCTGCCCTGCAGAACGAGATCCTTACATATATAGGGAACATGGCGCTGCAGGTCGAGCTTCCGATCGGAAATACGCGTTTTCTCCTCAGCCATTCGGATTTCGTTGCGGAACGGGGCAGTCTGCTGTTTAAAAACGTGCTCTATGAAACCGCATTTCATACCGTCTGGTATTCACCCTGGCGGATGTGGGAGTACACTTCCAAACACAAATACCGGAAAGACGGCCGCACACATGTCATCGGACATGTTCCCGTTCAGTTCCTCAGTGAGAACCCCGAGCCTCTTCGGGCCTTCGTCGACGAGGAGAACCGCATCGTCAACATCGATCTCGGGTGCGCCGGGATCGGCATGCGGACCGGAGCGCAGACAGGACGGGCTCTTTGCTGCATGAATCTTACAGCCTTCGAGAACGGCGCGGGAATATCATCCTTTACATATTATCAGTAATCTGATCAAGAACGCCCCGGCGTTCTTGACGCGCCGCGAAGGGTGCGAAGCGCTTTCCCAATTCGCCTTTCACGCAAGCCATCTCAGGCTGATGCCAAAAAAGATTAGTTGTGCGAAAATTTTACAAATTCCTGCTTGACACTCAGCCTTGCGTAATTGTATAATAATCAAGCGTTGAAAAAACGTTGGGAAACAAAAATGGCGAGATAGCTCAGCTGGCTAGAGCATGCGGTTCATACCCGCAGTGTCGAGGGTTCGAATCCCCCTCTCGCTACGACGAAGAAACCCCCGAAAACAAGATGTTTTCGGGGGTTTTTCTTTGCTTTAGTATATCTCCGGAAATCCTTTGACATGAGATGGAAATCAAAGTATCGTAAATCCCAAGAACTCATCACCGATACACGGTATCGCAATTGCCCAGAGTAGTGTAAGAAAATAAGGAGACCGACCAGGAAAAAACGACTGGCAGCACTTTTATCCATCTGTATGATCGTACTCACAGCCTGCGGGCAGGCAGGCGGCGTTCCGCAGAAAACTCCGGACAGTACCGGCCAAAGCGTAGTTGCTTCCGCCCCAGAGGACGACGAACAGGCCGATTCGGCGGAAGCTGTCATTCCCTACTAATGCAGAGGCTGCCCGCCTTAATGCGACAGCCCCTTATTTGTAGAATTACAGCTTAGGACCCGCCCGTCCTGAGCTTACTTAAAATACTTCACGCCGGCCTCAAAGATCTTGAGATCCTGTTCGCCGTAGATATTGATGGCGACACCGTCATCGCGGCGCTCCACATGCGCCATCTTGCCGAGCACGCGGCCGTCCGGAGAGGTGATACCCTCGATTGCGGCGTAGGAGCCGTTGACATTCCACTCCTCGTCCATGGATACATTGCCGAACGGATCGCAGTACTGGGTCGCGACCTGGCCGTTTGCAAAGAGCCTGTCGATCCACTCCTTCGGAGCGACGAAGCGGCCTTCGCCGTGGGACGCCGGATTGACATAGACGCCGCCAAGGTCCGCCAGTGCAAGCCACGGAGACTTGTTGGTCATGACCCTGGTGTAGACCATGTGCGAGATATGGCGGCCGATCGTATTGTAGGTCAGGGTCGGTGAATCCGCCTGCTGGCCGACGATCTCGCCGTAAGGTACCAGACCAAGCTTAATAAGGGCCTGGAAGCCGTTGCAGACGCCGAGCGCAAGACCGTCCCGCTCGTTAAGGAGCTTCATGACCGCTTCCCTGATGGCTTCATTCTGGAAGGCAGTCGCGAAGAACTTCGCGGAGCCGTCCGGCTCATCGCCCGCGGAGAAGCCGCCCGGGAACATGATGATCTGGGCTTTGCCGATCTGTTTCTCGAATTCCTTTACTGAATCACGGATATCACCAGCCGTCAGATTCTTAAAGACAGTCGCCTGGACCGTTGCCCCGGCGCGCTCGAAGGCCTTTGTCGAATCATACTCGCAGTTGGTGCCCGGCATGACCGGGATGAATACATGCGGTTTCGCGACCTTATTCCTGCAGACATAGACGCTGCCGCCGTCATAGACGTTCGACTCCACTTCGGATCTGTCGTCTGTCGTGCGGGTCTTGAAAATCTTCTCCAGCGTTCCCATCCAGCTGCCGAGGGCTTCGTCGAGAGAGATCGCGGCGTTGCCGTAGCGGAAGGTATCGTCCGCCGTCACCTCGCCGATCACGGTGTAGGAGGAGACAAGGTTTCCGACCTGACCATCCGGCACCTCGACAAGGAGGTCTCCGTATGCCGGTGAGAAGAAATCCCTCGGATCGAGGCTGTGCTCGATTTTGACGCCGAGCCGGTTGCCGAACGCCATCTTGCTGACTGCTTCAGCGATGCCGTGACGCTCCAGCGCATAGGCGGAGATAATTCGTCCGGAGCGCATATCCGTACGAACGTCCGCGTACAACTTGCATGCCCTGTCATAGACCGGGAGCTGATATTCGTCGCGCGGCACGCGGATCCAGACGATCCTGCTGCCCGGCTTCTTGAATTCCGGCGTAATAATATCGCCAAGTTTAGCTGTATCGACTGCAAATGAAACCAGCGTCGGCGGTACGTCAATATTTTCAAATGTTCCGGACATCGAATCCTTGCCGCCGATGGACGGAAGGCCGAAACCGATCTGGGCTGCATAAGCGCCGAGAAGGGCTGCAAACGGCTGGCTCCATCTCGACGGATCCTCAGTCATTCTGCGGAAATATTCCTGGAACGTAAAGCGGATCTTCGAAATATCGCTGCCCGCTGCCGCAATCTTGGCGACAGATGTCGTGACAGCCCAGGCAGCGCCGTGATACGGGCTCCACTTCATGAGGTACGGATCATAGCCATAGCTCATGAGGGTGACAGTTTCTGTATTTCCGCCGAGGACCGGCACTTTAGCTGCCATGGCCTGAGTCAGAGTGAGCTGGTACTGACCTCCGTACGGCATGGTGACTGTGCCGGCGCCGATGGAGGAGTCGAACATCTCGATGAGGCCGCGCTGTGAGCATACGTTGAGATCGCTCAGTGTGGCAAGCCATGCAGAGCGGATACCCTCGGAATCATTGACATCGGACGGAGCGTACGGGTTCCGGTTCAGCTCGCTGTCCGCGAAGTTCGGGACATCGACCCTGACGGAAGCTTCCTGATGCGCGCCGTTGGTGTCGAGGAAATCGCGGGAGATATCGACGATCGTCTTTCCTCTCCATTGCATGACCAGTCTCGGAGATTCTGTGACCGTAGCCACGATGACGGATTCAAGATTCTCCTCATGCGCATACTCCATGAACTGTGCGGCATCCTTCCTGTCGACGACGACAGCCATTCTCTCCTGGGATTCGGAGATGGCGATCTCTGTGCCGTCAAGACCTGCATACTTCTTCGGGACCTTATCCAGATCGATGAAAAGACCTCTTGCGAGCTCGCCGATTGCGACGGAAACGCCGCCGGCACCGAAGTCGTTGCACTTCTTGATCAGATGGGCTGCATCGCTCCTTCTGAAAAGCCTCTGAAGTTTCCGCTCTGTCGGAGCGTTGCCCTTCTGGACTTCAGCGCCGCAGACCTGTGTGGATTCTTCCGTGTGGACCTTAGAGGAACCTGTCGCACCGCCGATACCGTCACGGCCGGTACGGCCGCCGAGCAGGATGATGACATCGCCCGGATCGGAATTTGCGCGGATGACCGCGGCTCTGGGAGCCGCCGCGATGACCGCGCCGATCTCCATGCGCTTTGCGACATAATCCGGATGATAGATTTCCTTGACAAGACCGGTCGCCAGACCGATCTGATTGCCGTAAGAACTGTAACCGCGGGCTGCTTCCCGTACGATTTTCTTCTGAGGCAGCTTGCCCCTCAGCGTCTCAGACTGCGGGCGGGTCGGGTCCGCCGCGCCGGTCACACGCATAGCCTGATAGACATACGTACGGCCGGAAAGCGGATCGCGGATCGCGCCGCCGAGGCAGGTCGCCGCGCCGCCAAACGGTTCGATCTCTGTCGGATGGTTGTGGGTCTCATTCTTGAAGTTGATGAGCCATTCTTCCTCAACCCCGTTCACATCGACCGGAACGACGATCGAGCAGGCGTTGATCTCATCGGACTCTTCCTGATCGTCAAGTTTTCCTTCCGCCTTCAGCTTC
>JAZRKZ010000130.1:0-4827 GCA_045646565.1 Lachnospiraceae bacterium | reverse complement strand
AGGACTTCTTGCTCTGATCATTTTGCCTCCTTCATATAACTGCCGCCGGATTCCCATAAGCGCCCTCTGCAGGATGCCGGCTGTCCGCAGCACAGGTCATCTGTATTCCTCGAGGACGTAGGAAATCTCTGCACCAAGTACAGCCAGAATCAAAATGAATATGATCATCAAAAAGAGAACTGCAATTAAACTGATAAGATCCATCGTCTCTCCTTTCTCTACGAGCCTTCCTCCCCTTGTGGGGTTCAAGCTTGAATTGTTTTAATTGTGTAAAAATAAAAAGCCTGCTTAAACAGGCCTGAAAATGCCCCTCCGTAAAGCTCTTTGGGTATAATTCGTGTTATAGTTTGTAGTATAATTTGGGTATAATTAGTTCAGAACACACCCGAAATCCCCCGTATGAGGCAGGAAATGCGTTCTGATCCGTCGATTTTTGGATTAGTACCATCCGGGAATTGTCAGGAATTGTTTCCTAAAATGAGAAAATAACCAGAATTGTTCAGGAAATGAGTAAGAAAAAAGGCCTAAATCTTACGATTTAGACCTTGAACTGGGCTACAAGGATTCGAACCTTGAAATGACGGAGTCAGAGTCCTTTATTCAAGGGTCATGAAATCCCGTGTTTACGCGGGATTCCGACCTCGCTTTTTTCAGGAGTTTTCATGCAGAATTTAATACATATTTTTGTCATCGCTTCCGATGATCGGAAGCCCTCCCCGAATGGGATGCTCGGGCTTTCCAGGCGGCTTCGCCCTCTTTAGCGGCAGAGGCAACGTGAGCGCCGAGCGCGATCAGCGCGATCGCATTCGGGAGTACCATCAGGTAGTTGAAAAAGTCGGTCAGTTCCCAGACAAGATCGTTCGACAACAGCGAGCCAAGGAATATAAACGCAATCGCCACAATTGCGTAGATCAGGACTGCAGCCTTCTTGTTTCTGAACAGATATTGAACATTCAGCTTTCCGAAGAAGTTCCAGCTGAGGATCGTGGAGAATGCGAAAAATAGCAGGCAGACTGCAATAAAGGCGCTGCCAAGACCGCTGCCATATACCATGCCGAAGGACAACTGCGCCATGTTTGTCTTGGATATGCCTTCAGCCGCACCGGCGGCAAGGGGCCCGTTGCCCGCATAGAGGCAGGAAATGACCACCAGCGCAGTCATGTTCAGGACGACGAAGGTGTCGATGAATACGCCGATCATGGCGACGACGCCCTGATCGTGGGGCTTTTCAACCTTCGCGATCGCATGTGCGTGCGGCGTGGAGCCCATACCGGCTTCATTGGAGAACAGACCACGTTTGGCACCCTGGCTGATAGCGGTCTTAAGGGCTGCGCCGACGCCTCCGCCGATGATGGCCTGAGGCATAAATGCGTACTTAAAGATCATCCCGATCGCAGCGGGCAGATACTGGATGCGGGCAACCAGGATGATGATTCCGCCGAGGACATACAGGCAGGCCATGAGGGGCACGAGTTTTTCGGTAACGAAGGCGATGCGCTGAACGCCGCCGATGAAGATCAGCGCAGCGGCGGCGGCGACAAGGAGGCCAACGACCCAGCCGGGGACGCCAAACGCGTTGGTGCAGGCCTCCGCAATGGAGTTCGACTGGACCATGCAGCCCATAAAGCCCAGAGCGAGGGTGATCGCCACAGAGAAGAAGCCGGCAAGGAACTTGCCGAAGACGTTCGGGAAAGCCTTGCGGATGTAATAGACCGGCCCGCCGGAAGCGTTGCCGTCAGCGTCGACTTCGCGGGTCTGCTGTGCAAGGACAGCCTCCGCGTAGATGGTGGACATGCCGAGAAAGGCAATGATCCACATCCAGAAAATCGCGCCGGGGCCGCCAGTCAGGATTGCGCCGCAGGCACCGACTACATTGCCGGTACCGACCTGGGCGGCGATGGCGGTGGTCAGCGCCTGGAAAGAACTGATGCCTCCCCTTTGTTTTCCTCCGTGCAGGGAAAAGTTGCCGAAGACTTTCTTCATACCCTCCCCAAAGCAGCGAATTTGTACAAAGCGAGTGCGCACTGTAAAGAATAGACCTGTGCCGATCAGCAGAATGATCAGAATGTAGTCTGCAAGGTAGCCATTGACTGTTTGTACGAAGTGAAGCATAGCGGATCCTCTCCCATCTGAAATTTGCAACAAAAATACCGCCGGGAGGATCCACCCGACGGCCTGCAATGCACAACGCTAAATAAAGTCACATACACTGGTCAATAATCCGTCCTTTTGCCTGAGAGAATCAGCGGCTCCATGTGAGCCGGCCTTTACACCTTCGGCACCCCGTTCACGGCGGGGATTCTCGGGATTTTCCTCCGCTTCCTGTTCCATGGCGGTTCAGGAAGTTTCATCGGAAGCATTCAGTTAGTCGATGCTATTATAAGCGTCTTAAGACCGTTTGTCAATAGAAAGAGTATTCTATGCAAAGATCGACAAATATGGGACAGACCATCCGTGTAGTGCCTCTTCCTCATGTAGAAGAAGACCTCAAAACTGCCCTGAAACGGGCTGAAAACGGACAAAAAAATCCCCCGGAAGCATCCTTCCGAGGGATTCTGCGCTGGGCTACAAGGATTCGAACCTTGAGATGACGGAGTCAGAGACCAATGCGCATTTTCAAAAAGCGCATAACTACGCGGTTTTTCGAGGCTCCTTCTCATTTTGGGGTATAATTTGGTTATAATTAAACCAGTTTTTTTCAGCAGCTTTCAGTAATTCCTTCCCGATTATTACCTCTCAAATCCAGTCGTGTATTTCCTTCAAGCCTGCTACTAATTCTGTCAGGACCTCCGACCTACCGCTTTGGAGCTCGAAAGGTATCCACTCTATGCAAAAAGGTCATCCAGCGTAATCACATTGGTAAACACGCTGCTGTATGCGTTTTTTGTCAGGCCAAAGGTCGTGATCAATGTGCTGCGGACAACGGTTTTCGGAGAGACTTCCTTTGCCAGTATTTCCGTTCTCCTGAGCAAAATTTTATAGTAGTCCTTATCCACAGTAAAATCCCCTCCATAGTATTTTAACTCGCACATATTAATCACATTATCTTTTCGATTGATCAGCAGGTCAATCTGAATTCCATCTTCCTCTACACCTTTTTTGAGCCATGCACTGCTGGAAGAAATAACGCCGGATATTCCCAATGCTTTTTTGATTTGTTCGACATGATGGAAACAAACATTTTCGAAGGCAAGTCCCCTCCAGGTAATAACTGGCTGCGAGGTTATATTCTGCTCCCAGAAATATGCATTGCTCGCCGTTCGGTCATTTATGAAGTGCAAATAAAAAAGACAGAACGGATCAGCCAGCTTATAATGAGCTTCCCGCTTTCCTTCTCCAAAAGGAACATATTTAACAACAAAGTCACTGACGATAAGTGCTTTCAGATTCTTTGACAGCCGTCCGCCATCAGATGCCCCCAGCTTCTTTATGATCTCCTGTCTGGTATAGCCGGATCGTCGGGTGTACAGGAACTGCACAATACGTTTTACAGCGTCCGGATTCGTAAATATAGATGAGAATAATCTGTCATACTCATCCTGCAGTTTGGCGTTCTCTGAAAAAAAGATCCGATCAATATTCTGGGCAAGACTCAGTTCCCCATCCATGTATCCCAAATAATACGGGATACCCCCAAAGATCATGTAACTTTGAGCAATATCATACCTCGACAGCTGTATGCCGTTTTCATGATAAAATGCCTCACACTCTGATAGAGAGAAGGGAAGTAGCCGAATCTCATAGGTAATCCTTCCATATAAACCACCATGGTTATTGATTAGGTTATCCTGCATCCACGAAATTGCGCTTCCGCATATGATCACCATTAGATTCTTTCTATGACAGCCCCAGGTATTCCAAAACCCTTCAAATGCACGGATAAAACCGGACCGAGGTGTATCCATCCATGGAAGCTCATCCAGAAAAACGACCTGTCTGGATCCATTATCAATCTTCTGCAAATGCTTTTCCAGAAGCAAAAATGCATCCAACCAGTTATCCGGCCGCTCTCCGGATTCCATACCATGCAGCACAAGAGAATTATAAAAATGATCAAGCTGAGCACGAAGAAGTCCTTTCGGTTCTTCGTCCTCCGGTGACAAGCCGGCATGCCTGAAAGTTATTTTACCGGCGAATGCCTCATCCACCAGATATGTTTTTCCGACTCGGCGCCTGCCATATATGGCTACAAGCTCAGCGTGTTTTCTCTCATATAATCTGTTTAAATCTTTGAGTTCTTGCTTTCGTCCGATCATGCGCACCCCTATATTTAACCGGCTGTATTTTTTTATTTAGTCTCTTTTCAGCCGTTTTGCTTCCCGTATTATATCGAGCCACAAAAGGGCTGTCAATCTATTTTTATATTAAATACAGCCGCTTAAAAACAGAACCTTCTACCGGGAAAATACGGCTCAAACGGTCAATTCCTTTAGGAACAACCAAAGACAAAGCGAAAAAGGTCAAAATCCCCTCCTGCTTTGATCTGGATAGCATCGAAATTGTTTTCTGAAACGAGAAAATAACCAGAATTGTTCAGGTAATGAGTAAGAAAAAAGGCCCAAATCTTACGATTTAGACCTTCAGCTGGGCTACAAGGATTCGAACCTTTATGACCGGTTTTTCCTATTTCATCAATCTTTTTTGTCTTCCCAGCGTTCCAAAACTGCTTCAACCTGCGCAATCAGCTTTTCTTTCTCCGGAATCACATAGGTATAGGTTGAAGCAAAAATGTTATTGGAAAGACCGCCCAAGGCGTATTCTGCACTCACGTTATCCTTGTCTGTGCAAAGAATGATGCCAATCGGGGGATTGTCACCCAGCTCGTTC
>JAZRKZ010000129.1:0-2715 GCA_045646565.1 Lachnospiraceae bacterium | reverse complement strand
CGGTGAGTTCAACAACTGGACGGAAGCCCCGATGTCCGACGCGGGCAGAAAAGGCTTCTTTGAACTGTATGTCCCGGAAGCCAAAGTCGGACAGATGTATAAGTATGTCATCTACAGCAAGCTTGGGAGGATCGAGCACTGCGATCCGTACGGATTCGGCATGGAGCTTCGGCCGAACTGGGCGTCGATCGTCAGAGATCTTACGGAGTATACCTTTACGGACGAAGACTGGATGAAGAACCGGACGCTGAATTTTGACAGGCCGCTTCATATTTTCGAAATGCATCTGGGGTCTTTTAAGCGCAACGACGCCGACCCGAACGGCTGGTACGCATACGACGAGATCGCGGACGACCTCATCGCCTATGTCAAGAAGTATCATTTTACGCATGTTGAGTTCATGCCGCTTGCGGAGCACCCGTTCGACGGGAGCTGGGGTTACCAGCAGACAGGCTTTTTTGCGCCGACATCCCGCTACGGAACGGCCACGCAGCTGAAAAGGCTCGTCGACAGACTGCACGCCGCAGGAATCGGAGCGATCGTCGATTTCGTTCCGGCGCATTTTGCAAATGACTTCTATGCCCTCAAAGAATACGACGGCACAGAGCTTTACGAGTATCCTGCCAGCGATGTGTCCGACAGTGAATGGGGGACGCGGAATTTCATTTACGCGCGCCGTGAAGTCATGAGCTTTATGATGTCCGCCGCCAACTACTGGCTGGACGAGTATCATTTCGACGGTCTGCGCATGGACGCGATCAGCCGCGTGATCTACTGGATGGGAGATGAGAAGCGGGGAGAGAATGAGACGTCGATCGCTTTCCTGAAGCTGCTCAATGAAGGACTGCACAGACTGCATCCGACGGCCATGCTGATCGCGGAGGATTCCACGTCCTTTGTCGGCGGCACGAAGCCGGCCTGGGCCGGCGGACTCGGTTTCGACTATAAGTGGGACCTTGGCTGGATGAACGATACGCTCGATTATTTTATGAAGCAGTCGGATGAGAGAAAGAGTGTTCCTGAGAAACTCACGTTCTCGATGCATTATTTCTACAACGAGAAGCATTTGCTTCCGCTGTCTCACGACGAGGTCGTTCATGGCAAGAAAACGGTCATTGACAAGATCTTCGGCGATTATGAGATGAAGTTCCCGCAGTGCAGGTCCCTGTATCTCTACATGATGGTCCATCCGGGAAAGAAGCTCAACTTTATGGGAAATGAGATCGCGATGTTCCGCGAGTGGGATGAGACGAAGGAGCCGGATTATTTCCTTCTCAAGTATCCGAACCACGATTCCTTCCAGAAGTATTTCGCTGAGCTCGGAAGAGTCTACGCACAGTATCCGGCGTTCTATGAGCTGGACTACGATCCGAAGGGCTTCCGCTGGATCACGATCAACGACCATGGCAGGAATGTTTTTGGGATCCAGAGATATGACAAGACAAGGAAGAAGAACATCATCGCGATCTTTAACTTCTCGGCGGGTAAGCAGGTGTACTGCCTGAATCCGGAGAAGTCCTGCGTGCTGGTGCCGATCCTGAATACGGACTGGGAGCGCTTCGGCGGTCAGACGAAGGAGCAGCCGTACGGGACCGCCTTCATCCATGCGGATTCCATGATCGGGGCCAATGTTGAGCTGGCGCCGTTTGGCTCGGTCCTGTTTGAGGTGAAGTGAGCGCCTTAGCGGGTTGGTGGCAGGGATCCGGTCCTGCCTTGCGTCAGCTCATTGCGTGCCAAGGCCCGTGAGCAATAATTGCATAAAGAATAAAAATACCACTGAGTGTGGCCGGCGCAATAAAGGAGCCGTCACATTCAGTGGTGTTTTCGTTAGTTTCTGTTTTTGGTGCAGGTTTAATAGTTATCCGGATCGTAGCGCTTCTTTTTGGCCTCCATATTGTACCGTATGCGGCCGAATTCAACGATGACCTTCTGCGTGAGCATCGAATACAGCGCGATGAGAAGCATGACCATGACCGCCAGCGGCAGGAGCAGGAACGACCACCACATGAAGATCGAGTGCATATCGTAGAAGTGCGGGAGCAGAATGACCGCGCCGAGGAAGACGACGGAGCTGACTGCCAGCACGAACTTGCGGTAGGGGGCCAGAGGCCAGCAGACGCTGGCGACCACGAGCATGGATACGAGCCCTCCGAGCATCAGGTTGAAGGTCGAGAAAATCTCGGTGCTCCACGGGAAGACCGCGTTCAGGATCTGCACGACCAGCATGGAGGTGACCATGGTGAGCGCGGCCGGGAGCGCTGTCTGAAGGACATGCTTCAGGAATCCGTCGGACGTCACATTTTCCTGCTGCTCAAGCGTGAGCAGGAAACTCGGCATGCCGATGCCGCAGAGATTGATGAGACCCATCTGCAGAGTCGTGAACGGGTAGGGCGACCTCAGGAAGATGAACAGGATGCTAAGGATGCACGAATAAATCGTCTTGGTGAGGTACAGAGAGCTGACGCGTTCGATATTTGCAATAATCGTCCGGCCCTCGCTCACGATATCTTTCATGGAGGAAAAATCGGAATTGAGGAGCACGATGTGGGCAGCCTGTTTTGCCGCCTCGGAGCCTGCCGCCATGGCGATACCGCAGTCGGAATCCTTGATAGCCAGAACATCGTTCACGCCGTCGCCGACCATAGCGACGGTCTTGCCGTTGGCCTGCCATGCCTTCACAAAGGCCTGTTTCTGCTCCGGCTTAACGCGCCCGAA